>CAYQVT010000261.1:0-4832 GCA_964420885.1 uncultured Gammaproteobacteria bacterium | reverse complement strand
CATAGTCTAATCCTCTCAAGAAAATTAGTCTCCGATCAACCCAGTGCGAACCAATTTTGAGTCAAAGCTTACAAGGCGTTGTAAGCTTAATAGTATCCTGTCGCAGACTGCCGCGCTGACCGTTTGAATCGAACTCGCAGCGGTTGTAGGAAATATAAGTCTGATCTGACAATTGCTGGTTTATCCGTAAATTGAATGCTAGGTTAGACTTATCACGTGCGATCTTGGGGGCGAAACAAAGAGCGGCAACAGAACACCGTTATTGGTCATTTAAAAAACGATCACCGTCTGAACAGAAATTACGTTAAAGGAAATTCTGGGAACAGCGCGAATGTAATGTTAGCAGCAGCTGATTACAATAATATGACTTACAAGAAGTCGCCGGTAGGCGGCTCCTAAAACCATAGAGCATCCTATTCAAATCTTCATCAATGAAGGTGTGTTGTTGAGTGAATAGTATGAAAACATAACTCTAAATGCGTCACCCGAACGGGTGATTCTTCAAGGGCTGCAACTAACTTAATATTTTTTGATTTAAGATATTAAGATAGCTTCTTTAATGCGTTTCGTAACTTCAGCTTAAAGCTCTTGCTAGTTTTAGGTGTTTTGATTGAGCCTTTCGTCTCGGAGTTTGGGTCATTCTTAAAACCAACAAACACATCTCTCCAGATGCCATTTTCTCCAGAGGGGTGGAACTCTATTTTTTCAAAACCACCAAAGTCCTCCATTATTTTCCTCACCCATTCCTTGTCGATAACTGGAGCGCCTTTAATGCGATCTTTGTATATTTCTTCGGTGTTGTAGCCCATTTCTACGATTGCTAAGTGTTTGACTTTGTCGAAGAACATTTTGTAGCACTCCACACCTTTATCGTAGTCATTTTGGGCCATAACCCACTGAATGGTTGCAAAAGTTGATGCAACGTCAAAGCTCGAATTTAGTTGTTTAAGATACTGATATGCATCTTGTTTTTCATACGTGATCGCTTGACCTTTGATTGTTGCCAAGCGTTGAGCCCAATCTATAAAGTGAGCGCCAACGTCTACACCTGTGGTTCTAAAACCATGATGGTTCATACCGTCAGCAAAAAATCCAGAACAACAACCAAGGTCAAGGAAGGTGGGTTGGTCGCCTGAGTTATTGATAAGCTCTTGAACTGAATCAACTCTAGAAACTGCTTCCAAAATGATATTTAACCGCGCTTGAGAGTCTCCTCGTACTAGCTCGAACTCACTCATATCAACATCGTAAAAGGGTTGGTATGTATGAAATTCGTTAGGGAAAGGTTGACTTTCACGGACTTCATTAAGGAGCTCTTTAATTTCTTTTTGCATATGATTATTTTTACACTTTATACAGAGGTGGGTTGGGTAAACGAGATCGTTTTTATACACTACATCGCGGGCCTTTTCAACGGAGCAGGCGGCACAGATAACAGTAAATTCACGAAGTTTGTGTTTTACCGTTTTTAATCTTAATAATTGGCCTGCCGACGGAGATGATGCATATATATTTATTCCACTTTTGGCTGCTTTGCTCCAAATTTTCACTATTTTAGGTGAAAAAAATTGAGCTTCGTCGAAAACAGCGACAGAACTCTCTGACATGTTACTAAGTATGTGTGAAACTTCGTCGGTAGAGCAAACGTAGTCAATTGGGAATGATTTTCCTGGTGTTCTGCACCCCATTATTCCTCCAGGCTTTACATTTGGTCGTCTAGTTAACTCATAGTGTTCGTTTGATAGGAATAGAGCGACTTCTTTTCCGCTAGTTTTAGCTTGAGTTAGTGTGTTTATGAGTGTCGTGGTTTTGCCACTAGCTGGCAAGCCTGTAAACACGGTTAAAGAGCCAGAGTTGTCACTCATTTCAATTTTACTTTTCATATTTCACTTAATTTCTACGTATGTTAACTAAATGTTGAGGTTTCAATTTTGTTGATGATAGTTCTTTGCTTGAGAATGCGGCTGAGTAATCTATTTAATTCAGCTGCATATAAAAGAGAATAGCGAATTGAGAAAACCATGGTTACCGCAGCAAACCCTTGAATTTGGAAATTATCGTAAAAGGCTATGTAGCTCAGCATTATAGCTACAATCGCTATATTGCTGGAGAATTGTGAGTTGATAAGGTCGTTAAAAGGGAACGCGAATGATTTATTTGAAAGTGTGATCAATTTATTCATATTTTTATCTGTATCATTGTTTTGATATGTTTTTCGAGCCTCCCTGAAATCCTGCGTTACAAACACTTCTTTTCGCCCTATTATCAATAAAATGCATAACACGATTGGTACAGCGGTTATAACTGCACCGCCCATAATTGGGCTCATATAGAAGATGCATATCAATAGAATCGTGTAAAACATTAATATCTCCAATGACTTTATTAGTGCATCAAAGCCGGCGGGGAAATGGTCGATACTTATATGGAGATGCGTTTCTCGATGACTATTAAGTGGGTTCTTTAATAGAAATGTTAAAACCAATTTGCGTGTAGAAAGTGTCATCCACAGATTGATCTTTCCAAGGATAAATTGAAATAAAATGAGTGTCGTCAAGCCTCCAAGTAGCACCTTCAGCATCATGGTCTCATTTATTTGTTTGATATCGAATTCTGCGAGGTGTCGATTTAGTGACTCAAGCCCAGTAGTGGGTTCGATTACATTCATGAAAATTCTAAGCACAAGAACAAATATGAAAATCGAAAGCCCTCTCAGGCCTAAGCCTGTAAGAACCATCATTCCGGACCGCCACTTAAACTTACCAATAATTTGCCAGTAGAAATTAAGTACTTTTGCCGAATCGGTAAGGCTTATCTTGTTTTTTCTATTTGTCATGTTTTACTGATATTCTATATTCTCGCGAGGTTCGCGATTGACGGCCTTGAGAGTTTCAATAAGTTCGGTCTTTATTTGTCTGTGTTATTTTGGGCTCATGGTCGCAACTGCCCGCTATTTTACGGAATGTTAACTGTTCACGCTAGCTCTTAAGTTTGCGTATCATAGTCTTTCCGACTACTGCTCACCACGTCGTCGCTGTTAAAGGTAGTCGATGCTAGATAAGTTCTACGCTAGGCGCTATTGTCATTAGAACAATTGCCAAGTTTAAGGTTTTGCAGTGACTCATCCCGCCCCTTCATTAGATGAAAGCAAGTCAGATCATGAAGACGTAGCTTCCTGCTTAGCTGGTTTTAGTCAGTCAAGTTTAGGTTTGCAAATATATGTTGAGTTATCTGCATCGCCTTATATGAGAAAAATATGAGCAGATTTGTACCGTCCTCCCGAAAAATAATAGACATTTTTTAGTGGAAAATTCTTACAATCGAAGCACGGGTATTTTTTATGTAAACACCCAGATCAAACCCTCGTGATGTTTAAGCAAAATGAATCGGGGGCGGGGTAATCGCTGGTCTTGTTTGGCGAACACAGTTACGTTGTACAAACGGCGAGTTATTGCGATGGTATCGATGCATCCACAACAATGGATTAATTTGTTGGTAGTCGATTACTTTTTAGTTGATTGCCATACTTGTTGATATGCCTATGAGATGTCATTATTGCTTAATGAAGCTATCTAAATTAATTTTAAACGTCTTTCTTACTTGTTCACTTGCAGGGGTTAGTTCAGCCCAAACCAAAGTGGTGGTGGTGCCACTTGGCAATGATTCAGGCCCTAGAGTCAATAATGTTGTAAATGTGGCTCTTAGTGGTGGTGACTTTAGGCGAGTTGAAGACGCTGTGGCTTCGATAACCGATGCGTCTGCGAACAATCCTTATTTGGTTTATGTTGCACCTGGTGATTATCGTTTGCGTCGTACGTTACAAATGAAACCTTTTGTTGACGTAGTTGGTAGTGGGGTTGGTATTACTAGGCTAGTTGGGACTTTAATTACGGTAGGCAATAGCGAGGGATGTTTCTCATCATCTATTGTAGCCGTGCTCGGAGGAGGTGGTTCTAAGTTAGCTAATGTCTCAATAATTCATGGTGGGGCGGCTGGCGAAGCTCGAATTGGTGTTTGTACCGAAAATCCTGATAATGGCGATACTTCAATATCTCTTGATAACGTAAGTATATTGGTTCAATCCGCAACAACAAACTTCGGTGTAATAGTTGAAAATAGCGTCCGTATTGATGAATCTACAATAAACGCATCTGTTGGGGTGAGAGCTACATTCGATGGGGTTGCACTAATAACTAATTCATCGATTAAAGCGAGTACGGGTTTAAGCGCCAATAGTTTTATAACTATTGGTGGTGGAAGAATAGATATAAGAGGGTCTCAAGTAATTGCAGACGAAGCTGTTTCAATAAATGGTTCGGGGGCACGTGTTGCTATTAGGAACTCTGTTATTAACGGTAGAGTTGAGGTCGGTGAGTTCACTCGATTGAGGGCTTATGGCTCTCAATTTAATACCATTTTTGTGAATAATGGTTCTGCGAGCGATGTAGTGTGTTTGCATTCTAGTTTAGATGACCAGGTTTTAAATGCCAATTGCTTGTTAGATTAGTTTCTTTCCTAGCTTGAGTATCGTTCAGGTATTCGACTGTGGTTAAATCAATCAACCCAACTAGTGTCGCTTGCTCAACACTGATGGTGTTGCAATTTGCCATAAATAAATTGAATCTGTATTTATTCCTCAAGTTGAGGGCTGCATTGCTCTCATTCATTCTCATGCGTAAGCTCAATGATCATGTATTGGTTCATTTGAATATATGTCTGGATAAAGTTCCTCAAGGTTATGATGCGGTCATAAAGTCCAGCGAAATTTTATTATTTCGCGGATTTTAGTCACCAGTGCGCCACACTGAAGTATGAGCCAGAGGGGTATACTC
>CAYQVT010000260.1:0-4850 GCA_964420885.1 uncultured Gammaproteobacteria bacterium | reverse complement strand
TGGACTTAGTCCATTTAAAGGCGTTGTCGAGTAAATTGCCGCATAATTCCATCCAATCACCTTCATCACCATAGAATAACGTCTCATCATTCATTAACAACACACAATCGATTTTTCGTTCGGAATGTATTTTCTGCAAGCTGTTAATGATTTGCGTGGTTTGTGGGTAAACCAAAATTGGCTTTGAAAAACGGCGGCGCCCCACGGTGGAGGCGCTTTGCAGCTGATAATCAATTATCGTTTGCATCGCGGCTATTTGTCGCCTCGCATCAGCTTCTATGGTGCTCGGGAAGTCCAATCCATTTAACACTGCGATTGGCGTTTTTAAACTGTGAGCTAGATTACCTAACACCTCTTTTTGGCGAGTAATACGACGCTCGTCAAAATTAAGTAACTGATTAAGGTTCTTCGTTAAACGACTGACTTCTAAAGGGTAATTTTCATCGAAACGCCGACGATTGCCCTCTTCTATTTCACCAACTTGAAGTGTGACTCGGCGTAAGGGTTTCAAAGCCCAACTAAGCAGAGTAAGAAGTAAGACGATCAACGCGCCACCAAGAACGAGAAGCCATACACCAACTTGTTGCTGGTACCTTAATAGACGTTTTGTGTATGTCTGAGAATGCTCGACTACCTGCACTGTAAAGGGAAAATCTCCTCGCTCGGTTTCCCATTCAATTCCAAGTGACATGGCGTAACTAGGGAGGTAACTCGGCCAATCGAACTTATCGTAGAATGTAAAGTTCCCTAAAACATCCGGTGCAATCGGTAATTGCCGGTCTAATAAGGATCGTGAACGCCATACGACGCCTTTCGTTTTTACGCTCACCTGCGCGAACAGACTGGAGTCCATCTGACCAAGACGAGGTTCCGGTAGTACCTCTGGTACTATCACTTCGCCATCGACAACATCGATATTGGCTATTAGCAATAAAATTTGGTTGCGTAAATTATCCTCTGCATTACTGACTACGCTTTTTTCAAATGCTCGATTGAGCGCTACACCCATCGCACCCAGAAACAGCAACAACAACAAGGTTGAAATAATGAGCAAACGTCGACGTAATGAGTACACTTAAATCCGCCGCCGATACTACTGCGCGGTAGCGTCGCGGGGAATACTGAAACGATAACCCCTGCCTCGTTGCGTTTCGATTGGCTTTAGAACATTGTCAGGGTCTAATTTTTTACGCAGCCGACGAATAAATACTTCTATGGTATTGCTGTCTCGATCGTCATCTTCTTCATAAATGTGATCGACTAGTTCTCGCTTAGAGATAACTTTGCCAGTATGCATCATCAAATATGAGAGTAATCGGTACTCGTAAGCGGTAATCGTAGTCGCTCGATCATTCAAAAATAGCTGTTTTGAAGAGGTGTCAATTTTTATAGGCCCACAGATCAAAGAATTATCGGCTAAGCCCACTGAGCGGCGCAATAACACCTTAAGTCTGGCAAGCATCTCTTCGGGATGAAAGGGCTTAGTTAAGTAATCATCAGCTCCAGATTCTAAACCCTCTACTTTCTCCTGCCAGCGGTTCCGAGCCGTCAAAATCAAGACTGGGTACGCCTTGCCTGAAGCTCTTAGCTGTTTTATCAACTCTACTCCATCAAGTTTCGGTAAACCAAGATCAACTATTGCCAAATCAACCGGGTATTCTTGTGCGAAATAAAGGCCTTCTTCACCATCGCTCGCAACGTCGACAACGTAATCTTGAGAGCGAAGTGTGGCGGCCAGTTGTTGTTGTAAATTCAAATCATCTTCAACTATTAAGATTCGCATTAGACCTCCTAATGAGTTTTATTCAGTCTTAACCAGACTTAGCGGCGAGCGCTAACTTGTAAATTGCGTACTTTTCCGTTCTTCATGAGTACTCGAACTCGGTACACTTGCTGCCGTTCGTCTAAAGAGATTTTCAAAACTTCGGCATTGTAGCGTCGTTTAACCTCGGCGATGACATCGCTACGCGACTTTAAGCTTGATCGCCCTTTTTGGCTAAGTTCAATTACATCGACTCTCAAATTAGATTCCATAGATCCAACTCTAGCCGTATCACTCACACTTCTAGCATTGTTCAATGCATGCGCGCTAGCAGGCTCTATTACCAACAAAGCGATGGCGAAAAGCAATTGATAAGTAGGTTTTATTAGCATGGGAGTTCGATTAATTGCAGAAGAATTAGATCAAGGCGAGTTTGCAACTCGCCTTGATGCATTGACCCTAATTCTATACCGGATTAACCGTGACCTTCACTTTAATTTTATCACCAGGACGTTGATCCAACTGAGTATGATATACATCACCTCGGTATTTATAGGCTACATCGTAGCCGATTACATGTTCCTTAGTGACGTATGAATCTTTCACTTCACATCGTTGAACCGTTTCGTAACGAGCCGTTTCATAACGATCGTGATGTCTGCGTTTTTTATGTTTTATATCACGCCCGATCGAGCCGCCAAGGACAGCACCTGCAACGGTAGCAATATCTCGAGATCGGCCGCCACCATTTTTACCGACTTGATTACCGATAACCCCGCCAATAATCGCTCCTAGAACTTCCGGAGTTCGGCTTTTGTTTCGATATCGATCATTATGAGAATAACTGCGAACTCTTTCATTCCAACACTGCTCAACTGGTTCGTTTACTTCATAACGTTCGATTACTGGATCGACCGTAAGCACGCGGGCATAATCAAATGTAGCATTATCATAAGCTGCTTTATCACGGTACTTTGCCGCTACGACGGGTAGCGAAATGGCACTGACGACAACCGCAGCAATCAGCGAATGAGTTAAGGTTTTGCGTGTACGCTTGGTATTTAATTTAGTCATCATCAGACTCCTGGCTTTACCTAATGGTAGTTTCGATGAAGCCACTTTATGCCAACAATGCTGAATGGAAACTGAATGATTTTCAGCAGAATCATTCTTAGTCACAATTAGTGATCTAAAATCCCTAACAATTAATCATACTAAACACTGAGCGCCTTGAGATGCGCCATCAAAACATTGCCTACTGGTTCTTGCCGCCAGCCTTTAAGCAATCGCTTAGATTGGCGATACCTGAATAAGCTTTCTATGTCCTTTCGCGTACCAAGCAAGGCTTGCGCGATGCCCAAGCTTTCTGAAATTCGATTCAATTCTTTCATCATTCCAGTGCAAACACCCTTCTCCTCCTTACTCAAAGGCTCTGCTTTTCGCCACAGTCTTTCCTCTGTCGCTTTTACATTGCGCATAATATCCAATGCTATTGGCGCTAAATAAACAGCAGATTTCCGACCAAACACCCCCAAATCTTTAATTTCTTGTTCGGTTTTGGGTTGTTGTGACACCAAATCGTATAGTTTGTCATCGCGCATAACCCAAGATCGGGGAATATCCTTCTTCTGAGCGGTCGCTTCACGCCATTCAGCGAGCGCCTTTAACAAATATTGCTGCTTAATCTTCAAGCCTCCCCCTGACAAGCGCTTATACGCCATAGTTGGGTCAATAATGTACCGATTCAAATCATAATAACTTTCAATTTCTTCCTGATACCAGGCTATTCGTTTTTTCTCTTCTAACACCTGACTTGTTTGTCGATATAACTCCTCTAGGTGAGCCACATCCTCGCCAGCGTATTCTATTTGGTCAGCTGACAACGGTCGCCGAGTCCAGTCTGTACGAGATTGCGTTTTGGCTAATTCCACCCCTGTGCGCTCAAATACCATCGAGCCATAACCTTGTTGCATATCACCCCCACAGAAAGCGCTGGCGAGTTGTGTGTCGTAAATGGGTTTTGGTAACACATCAAGAGTTTGATAAATCACCTCCATGTCTTGCCTGGCTGCGTGAAATAATTTGAGCACCTTCTCATCAGAAAATAAGTTAACAAGTAGGCTTAGGTCTTCAAGCGCAAGAACATCAATACAATACTGATGCTCACCGATGCCCAACTGCACTAGACATAGTTTAGCGTTGTAGGTCTTCTCGCGTAAAAATTCGGTGTCGACGGCGACTACTCCCGATTGGTCACTAAGTTGTTTAAATAATGGCTCTAACTCCGTGAGCTGATCTTGTTCCTCAATCAGGTAATTCATAAATTTTTTAGTTACACTTAGTTTCTTTTGGGGCGATGATGCTAACATGCGCCTCATTACTCGGCTATTTAATTAACATAGCCGTCTTAAACCTTCAAATCCCTCTGCGCGATAGAACTCACCTCAATCATGCAAATTATTAAACAATTGTATCAAATCTCGCTGCGCCAGCGAGAACCCGAAGACTTGGACTATAGCCTCGAAGCCGCCATAGTGCTGATCATGGCCATCGTATTTCTAAGATACGTTTCCTTCAGTTCGGCACCGATGAGTCCCTTAAGCGCCCCCTTTGCGTATAGCCTTACATCCATTCTTGGCGAAGTATTGGTTATATACGCTCTGTTACGCAGCCAAGGAAAAGCAAACCGTATAGTCCAGACAATTACTGCATTGTTTGGCGTTACGGTATTGATTACTACGGTTTCCGTGCTTTTGACCCTGACGGTAATTTTGCAAATCGTGGTCCCATTTTTGTTGATTTGGACGGTCTACTTGATGGTGCTCATTCTACGCTCGGCATTGGAATGTTCCACCATTAAGGCATTATTGCTGACGATAGTTTATAACGTAGCAGGGAGTTTAATTACCGTTTTATTATTTCCAAAGTTTCAAACTGAAATGCACGAAATACTCAATGGAATGAGAACCGCAATCGAAGCGGCTCAAATCGAGGCACAAGCAAAATGAAACTCCATGTAATTGGAATCTGCGGCACATTCATGGGCGGCGTCGCGCGATTGGCTAGAGACCTTGGAATGGTAGTCACG
>CAYQVT010000259.1:0-4858 GCA_964420885.1 uncultured Gammaproteobacteria bacterium | reverse complement strand
AACCCGCTACCGGCAAGTTATGAGTTTGCTGCTCTAACCAGATGAGCTACCACGACGTTTGAATGGAAAGATTCGAACCTTCGTACATGGGTTAAACTCCATTGCTCTAACTACTCGAGCCACAATCAAGTTGGTGTTGGATGATCTAATTGTCCGAGGTATACCCAAGCTGAATTCAGCGGACACCAGGCTGGCGTTCAGAACCAGCAATCGTTTCAGACAGTCAAACTATCGCAACTCTTTTTCTCCGGTAAACAACCTTAGCGTGAAGGTCCTTTTCAATGCAGTGAACGCTCACCGCAAAAAAGAAGACCCCGGAGGCGGAGGCCAACCGGGGTCTGCGCAGCGTATATAACACTGGGCTTTTCCAAGAAGGCCGCCTTCGCAGCCTTCGATTAAATCGAGGCTACGAGTCTATAGCACTTATCGCCATTGGGCTTGAACCATAGGCAACACGCAGCGCACCAGTCGTCTCTGGGCGTGCAAATTCCGCACTCGGGCAGTTCGCTATGAACTGAGGCACGAGAGCCGAACGGTTAATATGTTGATTTAATCTTTTCATGGCGGCGCACTATACGCGTAAAATTAGTTGCGTCAACAACTTTTTACAACTGTCTTTAAATTTCGATAAACGGCATAATCCCAAAATGAGCAAGATGTCACCTCTATCTCCCAGTGTAAAAATACTTATTTTCAGTTCTTGTGTACTGGTAATGATGTCGTTCGGGTTCCGCTCTTCGTTTGGCTTATTTGTAAAACCGATCAGCGAATTTCACGGCTGGGGGCGCGATGTTATTGCCACAGCCTTGGCAATTCAAAATTTGAGTTGGGGGGTCGTGTCGGTCTTTGCTGGCGGTCTGGCTGATCGCTATGGAAATCTAAAAGTTATTCTATCTGCGGTGGTTTTGTACGCCATTGGCATTCTTTGGATGGCCTTCGCGTCTGATGCCTGGGCACTGAGTGCATCAGCTGGGATATTGGTCGGAGCGGGCGTTGCAGGCACCTCATTCGGCATCATTATCCCTGCCCTAATGCGCGCCGTTCCTGACGATAGACGTCAATGGGTGGCCGGCGTCGGCACCGCGGCGGGGTCAATGGGTCAGTTTATAGTAGTGCCATTTTCACAAGTGCTTATCGATGCATTTGGCTGGTTTTCGTCACTGCAAATTCTATCGGCGATTACCTTGCTAATGGTGTTTTTAGCATTACCTCTCGCGCCGTATTCCGGAGCCAGTGAGGTGATCGACAAAGATGACGACCAAAGCGTCTTTGAAGCGCTCAAAGAGGCATTTGCGTACAAGCACTATGTTCTCTTGGTGATTGGATTCTACGTTTGTGGATTTCACCTCGCATTTATTACCGTTCACATGCCGCCGTATTTGAGTGACCTTGGGTTCAGTGCCGAAATCGCCGCCATGTGTTTGGCAATTATTGGCATCTCAAACATGGTTGGATCTTACATGTCGGGAATTTGGTCGGCTCAGTACCCCAAACAAACCATGCTCGCATGGATCTATTTGCTTCGAGCCTTGGTGATCGCGATTTTTATTGTGTTACCGCCAACTATTTACAGCGTGGTCTTCTTCAGCGTCGGAATGGGGTTTCTATGGCTGTCAACAATTCCTCCAACGTCTGGAATCGTCGCCGTGATGTTCGGCACTCGCTATATGGCGTTATTGTATGGCGTGGTATTTTTATCGCATCAATTGGGTAGTTTTTCGGGTGTCTTCTTGGGCGGCTTTCTTTACGAGCAATCAGAAGCGTTCGAGGTAATAAGTAGCTTTTGCGGCCAATACCTTGGTTTCGCCAGTTACGGTGACGCGTCTCGTTACAACCTTATTTGGTTGATCAATATTTTACTCGGTGTGTTAGCCGCGGTAATTCATTTACCAATCCGCGAAAAGGCCGTAGGGAAATTTGCTATCAGCTAGATGCGGAGCAGTATTAAGAACTACGCCGCTTGCCGATGAGCGATAACATTAATACTCCGATAACTGGCAATAATATGGCCAACCAATTAAGCCCAAACGCGCCATTGCCTGACACCCCTAAACCCGCCAACACGGCCAAACCGCCACACATGCTCAGCCCAAATATAATCACCGCGAAGCCCGTATTGTGTTTACTGGTGCCGCTGCCGATTTTTTTCTCCAACCACATAAATACCGGCAATGTCAGCATCATGATAATGAAGTAGACAATTATCCAGACCGGTCGGTATGCCCACCAAAGCCCGCTACCAGGTTGCACCGACAAGACCACTGGTAGCAACCAAAAACAAGCGCCTATGGTTAGAATCATCACGGTGCTATGCCACAAAAATATCGGCATAATAAAACCATTAACCAACACCGTGGCGGTCCAAATTTTTGCATTTGAAAGCCACCTCCGAATCGGCTGTTCAAGGGCCAATAGCAAGCCGATTTGCGTCAAACCAAGCGCAATTAATGGCAACTTTGGCGGCGTGGTATTGCTAAAGTCTGCACCAGGCACACCAATCAAACTGATGGGATATGGCCCCAATTGCGTTAATAGTACTAAAAATGATCCGGCAATAATCGCCAAACATAACGATGGCGCGACACCTCCAAAACGCCCTTGTTGCCAAGCATAACCCAGTTGATGCACCGCCCCCCAAATGAAGAAGTAGTTAAACCAACCGTACCATTTGAAATCGGTATTGAAATATACGATGTCGCCAATCACGGCCATCACAAACGGCAGTATCACACTCAATAGACCGAGCTTTCTCCAGAGCGCCCGTGTCACTGGTACAAACATAACAATGACAAAATAGATTGCTAAAAACCAGGTTGGCACAAGTGATATTTGTGATCCAACTTGTATCATTTTCTCTGGCAAAGCAAAGGAGTAACCAATGATACCCAGTACCGCCCAGAGTAACACCAATGGTATGACCGGCCCGAGCAAACGCCTGAGACGCGACTCTAACCAATAAGAATAGCGTTGACCTTTCGCTTGGGCGCCGTCCCATGACACACCATTTGAATAACCACCCACGAAGAAGAACACCGGCATAACTTGAAACAACCAAGTTAACCATTGCGCTCGAGGTTGAATTTGTAATAAGTGGTCCATGCTGGCAATGCCACCCATAAATGCCGGCGCAGCAATCAACCAATGACCCAATACCACTGCACTGATCGATAACGCACGCAGTAGATCTACATAGCGATTGCGATCGGCTGGGGTTTGATCAGCTATTTCAGCGGCTCTCGCCCATATTCCAGTTTTTTGCATAGTCAATATTCCCTAATTGTTTTTACGTTCTAAATCAGTAAACATACTTGGTTGCCAATTTCGGATAGCTAGAATCATGGTAATTCCATGGCGCTCGTTGATTGGTATTTTGCGTTCTTGTTCGGATATTTCATCAAACAAGGAGTCAATCATCTTTAAGCGAGTACGTAAATCGATTTGCCCTTTAGCGGTTAACACACCGTTCTTAACCACTCTCAGTGCACCGTCTTCTTCAAACGAAGTATTAAAAAATTCGGTTTGCACTGCCGATCGAAAATAGTTCTCAATCGGCCCATTGGGATGCCAGGAAAAATTGTTAGCCATAAGTAAGCGTACACGATTATTTGGCTGCAATTCAATAAGTCGCATTTTATCCAGCCTTGCCAGTAGTGTAATCATCTCGGTCTCGCTGATATCGTAGCGCGCGACAATTTCATCTACTTTCCAGTGGTTAGCCAAAAAGTAACCCACCACCAGCAGTTTCCGGTTTTCGACTAGAGCTTGCTCATTCTCAATACTAATCGAGGTAACACGGTCTTCCAGCGATTCGGAAACTTCCAGCAATGCGTTTAGATCGACATCCAGCAACTCACAAATCGCATCTAAACGGTTCAAACTAAAATTACCATTGGCGAACATTTGCTTCACTGTCGACTCTGATACATCCAGTTTTTCAGCCAATGCACGGTATGTAAACCCTTGATGTTTAAGCGTTACTTTGATCGCATCGACGATTTGCTTTGATCTTGCCATTTTGTAATCGGTTTTGACTAAGTATAGATATATTGAACTAAACGTTCACATTTTCTCTACTTTTAATTATTTAGTTGATCATGTCAACACTCAAGTTCACGATGAGCTCAGTCCTAATCAACCAATGCCGAAAACTGGAGGCACATATGAAATTGATAAAACGACTATCGACGTCAATTACCGCAACCCTAGACTCAGCGGTTGGGCAACTTGAAAATCACGACGCCATCGTTGAAGCCAGCATAAAACAAACCCGCCAAGCGGTGGCTAAAACACGTGCACGAATCAACACCCTGCGGCAACAGCATCACGCTTACCAAGCGCAGCTTAAAGAGGCGAAAGAACAATATGATCTGTGGACCCAGCGTGCGGCGAGCCTGGCAGAGGCTGATCAGGCCAAAGCCTTACAATGCGTTGCTCGCCGTAATCAGTGCGAGGCCGACATAGGTCGCTTAAGTTTTTCCGAAAAACAACAGGCTGAACTGGTTCGTGACGTAACCGCGAACCTACAAACCTTGCAAACCAAACTCGATGAGATGACGCAAAAGCACAACCTCATGCGCTCAAGACAGACCGTTGCTGACGTTAACAGAGCCGTTGCTTACGCAAATACTGATGACACGCTAAGCGACACCTTTGAGCGTTGGGAATCGGCGGTACTCGAACATGAATTCGCGGTCAGTGATGTCTGTTCAGGTGACAGCCTTGATGCGGAGCTTACTCGCAACGAAGACGAAGCCGATTTACTCGCTCAATTAGCACTGATTAAGCAAGAAGGTCCGCAACAGAAAGAGGAGAAGAGCAATGAATAATTCATCTAATCAATGGGTTGCCGATATGGCAG
>CAYQVT010000258.1:0-4890 GCA_964420885.1 uncultured Gammaproteobacteria bacterium | reverse complement strand
CGAAAAGCTTCGTGACTCAGATAAAACTGTCTCCGATGACTCCAGTGCGAACCAGAAGTGCCTAAATGTCGCTTAAGGGCAAAGTTGAGCCTATTTGAAATATGTAATTGGCTCTGAGATACTCAATGCGGCCGTTTTGAGGCGAGGAAAATCGGAAGACACGGTCCCAAGTTTTGAATTAGCTCTCTAATTATCCTGTTAGATTTTGGACTATTAAAATTATGCGATTGGTTACTCAGAGAAAGGATTAATATGCCAACTAGTAAAACATTATTGAAAATATTTGTTGCCTCTCCAGGAGATTTGGAGGAAGAAAGAAAATTACTATCTGAAGTTGTTGACGAGTTTAATTCATATAATAGCGAAGATGGCTATATTCTTGAACTAGTGAAATGGGAAACGCATACTCGGCCTGGGTTCTCAACTGATGCACAAAGTGTTATTAACCATCAACTTAATGACGATTATGATATTTTTATTGGATTAATGTGGAGTAGATTTGGCACCCCAACTCAAAGGGCTGATTCAGGAACTGAAGAAGAGTTTCAACGAGCGTACGAAATTCTAACATCCTCGAATCGGAAAGTTGAAGTAATGTTTTATTTCAAAGATGCTCCAATTTCGCCAAGCAGGATAGACCTGCATCAACTTGAAAAGGTCATGGACTTTAAGAAAAGTATTTCTGAGGATTACGGCGGGTTTTATCATACCTTCGAAACTCCTGACCAATTTCGACAGAAAGCGCGAATGCATCTGAAAAAAATTGTTGATGATTGGCATGTAAATAATGCGTCAACAGCTATTCAGAAAGCGCATCCTCACGTGAAGAGCGAAAAAGAAGATCCTATAGCCAACCTTTCTGCCGTAGACAGCGAATTGGTGGAAGAAGATACTATTCTAGATATTTTGGGTTCCGCTGAGGAGGAGGTGAGCGGCGTTATTTAAGCTATCCTGCGAATATCTGAAAATATCCAGGATTTGAATAATAAATTTGTATCTGGGACCGAGGAAGCAAACAAAATTGTTGTTGATGGGGGAAAGCCTTCTGCAGCCAAAAAGCACGCCAATAAAATCGCTGGAATTCTTGATCTTTTTGTTGACCGTATGGCTGTAGATGTAAGCGATTTTTCAGTTCATAGCTCTCGTTCAATGGAGTTGTATGGGACTATTGCGTTGAATCCAAACACTCAAATGCATCTTGATGAAGATATAATTGCCGAAACTAGAAGCGGTATTAATACTTATGTTGAAGCAATTACGGGTGGTGAACTCTCTTCTATTGAATTCAAGCAGGCCATTAAAGACTTGCCTTCTATGACTACATCGTTCAATCGATCCCGCAAGCGAGCTGTAGCCGTATTAGACGATTTGCAGTTTCAATTTAAAATATCACAAAACCAAGCGACGGATGTGGATAATCTTTTAGCAGAATTGTCCTCCGCGAAAAGTGTAAATAAATCTGTTTAATTACTCGTTGTTGGCGCCAGTTATCAACTAAAGATAGGAGCCGCGTATTGAGTCTAGCATCTTGAATGGCTGCATTGGACAACAAGTTGCCTTTTCGCCTCAATCTATTTGAAATTGCCAAAAGCGGTTTAGTAACTATGCACGTGGTGGATGATACTGAAATTATTGAATAGAGTGACTATCTAAGCTAAACGAATGATATCGGTGAAGCATAATGCTCGCTTTTGCGGTGTGACTAGCCATTGATATTGCGGCTGTGGCTTTTATCATGGAAGTGATAAGTTAGCCGATTAAGTTTCACGGTTTTCATAAGGTTTTGGCCTCATGCTCGAGTTTGTTTATACTTCGTGATCGTCCGTATTCAAGGTCATATACTTTACAAACCATTGAGCAGCATAATGAATAAAACCCTAACTAATCTTGTTACCACTATCTCTTTAATCGTTGCCATAGTCGGTAGTTCACCGGCATTGGCCGGAGAATTTTTTATTGGAGTAAATGCCGGTACTTCCAATTTTGATGGTTTGAACGATGCCTGTGACGATTTACTCGAGAGCAATCAAACGATTGCAGGCTTACCAGTGACTTGCCAAGTAAATGACGACTCGGATACTGTGCTCGGCCTTAACGCAGGCTATAACCTTAATCGCTATTTGGGGCTTGAAGTCGGTTATATTGACCTTGGTGAATACACCGCTGATTTTAATGTGGCAGGTGTGACCGTACCTGCTCAGGCTGAATTAGATTTCGCCTATGCAGCCTTAGTATTAACCGCCCCATTTACTGATAAATTCTCCTTGTCAGCTCGAGCCGGTGGCGTTAACGCCAACGCTGAGTTGTCTTCACCAATTGGTGTAGAAGCTGAACTTGAGGATGAAACGGCCGCCTTTATCGGTGCGTCAGTCGACTACCGACTGATGGAAAAGCTAAGTTTGCAACTGCGGTATGACTATCTGAGCGAGATTGACATCACTAGCCTTGGCTTACGTTATCATTTTTAAGGTACTCATTAGTTGCAGTACCAGCGAAAACAGCCACGTTTGGTGTGCACTATTTCTGGTGTGCACTATTTCGGTTATCGAACGGTCTCTCATAAGGCCCAATAGGGTCAGACTCGATTGAAAACCGAGTGTCAATGATGGGCAACTTTCTCCTGATAAAATAGATGCCTCACAATGTTTAAACCTGCGCCGCGTTTGAAGATATCAAATCCTAGTATTCAAAACTAAACAAAGCCAATATGTTTACTTAGAGGTAATTCGCGGATTCTCTTACCAGTGGCGGAGAAAATGGCGTTGGCAAGGGCAGGTGCCGCGGGGGGGGTGCCGGGTTCACCGATGCCTCGAATTCGTTTGCCATTTTCCAGCACTTTCACCTGAACCGCTGGCGCTTGATAAAAGCGCATGGACTGGTACTGATGAAAATTGGTTTCTTGAATTTGCCCATCTTTGATGTTGATATCGCCAGTCATCGCGGCGGCTAAACCAAAATTTAAGCCGCCAACCACCTGTGCCTCAATATTCCTAGGGTCGATAGCGATCCCCACGTCAACGGCGGCGTAGGCATTAACGATTTTTACCTTATCATCAATGATAGCAATTTCGATGACTTCGGCAGTAGGAACGCCAAACGAGAGAGAATAAGCCACGCCACGCGCATGATCGCTGGGCAAGGGTGAGCCCCATCCTGACATGTCGGCCACGGCCTTTAACACTTCTCGACTCGGTTCGTGGGTCATCAAATCAATGCGCATTTGCATCGGGTCGAGGTTTTTTGAATGGGCGATTTCATCCATCATGCTTTCGTGAAAGAAACCATTTTGTGATGAGCCTACGGAGCGCCAAGAGCTGATTGGAAAATCGTTGTTTGCGCGATATCCCGTCACTCTAAAGTTTTCAACGCCGTAAGGCTGATCCCACCCTGCCTGAACAATTGCGATATCAGGTCCCGCCGCAGGAATACCTATTCGGCCCATTTGCGATGCCGTAACGGATGCCCCTGCGAGTTGCAGATCAATCGCTGTTGGGCCTTTATCACCGACAACCGCTTTAAAGCGAGCCATGCCGATTGGCCGATAATTGTCGTGCGTCATGTCTTCTTCACGAGTCCATGTCAATTTAACTGGCGTACCCTCCATTTCGGCGGCGACCTTAATCGCTTGAATTATGTAGTCCATCTCCAAACGCCGGCCGAAACTGCCACCCATTAAGGTGGTGTGGATATTTATATCGCGCTCATCTAAATCGGTGATTGCGATCGCTTCTTTAACCGCCTGAGTAGGAATTTGTGTGCCTGCCCAAACATCTAGTTTTCCATCGCGCAGCCAAGCCGTCGCGTTCATCGGTTCCAGAGGGGCGTGCGGTAGGTAGGGCACTTTATATTCGGCTGACACGATCTCTTCGGCCGTTTCAAGCGCCGCGCCAACATCGCCATCTGTACGGAATTGGCTGTCTTGGTGATCACTATTAAAGCTGTCTTCAACCATTTTTAAGTGGCCTTGCGTGTCACTTGGATACGGTGTACTCGCCCAATCAAATTCGATCGCATTCACGGCCTTAAACGCGTACCAAGTGTTGCTAGCAATAACCGCCGCACCGTTATCAATCGCCACTACTTTCTTAACCCCTCGCATGCTTTGAGCTTTGGTCGCGTCGAACGAATTCATTGCGCCATCGATTTGTGGGTTTACTCGAATACTGGCGTAAGCCATATTCGGCAAATCAATGTCGATGCCAAACTCGGCGGTACCGGTCGACTTAGCGGGAACGTCGACGCGATTCTGCGACTTGCCGAGAATTCTCCACTCAGATTGGGGTTTCAATGCCACCTCAGTAGCGGGTTCAATGGTTGCTGCAATCGACGCTAAATCGACATATCGTATCGACTCGCCATTGCTTGCGATGACCGTCCCATTGTCGGTTTTTAGGTCACTTTCTGAGACCCCGAGTTTTTTTGCGGCGGCCTTAATGAAAACATCGCGTGCCACGGCGCCCGCCACGCGCATTTTTTCGTATGCGTCGGCCACAGACGATGAACCTCCAGTAATTTGCAGGCCGAGCAACTTCGCCGGAACGTGAACGAAGTTGCGGACACGATTTGCCATTGCGCTATCATCGATTGACGCAAACGGTATGGCTTCTTCCAATACCGCGGCGTTAAAATAAGCGGCCGAGGCGGGGCCATGCATTACACTCACTTGCGCCAGAGAAATATCTAATTCCTCGGTCACAAGAGCCGCAAGGGTCGTGTGTACTCCTTGGCCCATCTCAGCCCGTGGAGCAATGATAGAGATACCGTTTTGATCAACCATGACATAGGGCGTTAGCGCTGCTCCGTCATCCGACAGGTCGAAATTGAGTGGGTTATCATGCGGTTGTTTATATTTGTAATAACCAAAGCCAACGCCCCCTGCGATGGCGACAG
>CAYQVT010000257.1:0-4930 GCA_964420885.1 uncultured Gammaproteobacteria bacterium | reverse complement strand
CAAACCCTAACAACCTCTTCATCGGCAAGGCCAATGATTGCGGCCATACCGCCTTCGCCAGCGGGTACCGCTTCTTGCATATAACGCCCTCGATCTCTGACAAGAGCGACACCATCATGAAACGAGAGCGCGCCAGCGGCGACCAGAGCCGTGTATTCACCTAAACTATGCCCAGCCATGATAGCGGGCTGTTTACCTCCTAATTGCCGCCATACACGCCACGCGGCGACCCCAGAGATAAGAAGAGCGGGCTGCGTATTTTCCGTTTGAGATAATTTTTCGATTGGCCCTTCTTGCGTCAATGACCACATATCCACGCCCAAGACATCGGACGCTTCAGCAAACAGATCTTTAACCAGTGTGTACTTCTGGGAAAGCTCACCCATCATGCCGATTGCTTGTGAACCCTGACCTGGAAAAATAATAGAAAATGACATAATAATTATTTTAGATTTTGATTTTAATTTATTGTTTTTGCTGAGAAAAAACGTTTGATATCTCTTGGCTAATGTGGCCAATCACGTCCATCTCTGCTTGCCGATTAGCTTCTTGAATGGCGTGTAAAAAACCCAATTCATCGGTTCCACCGTGGCTTTTTACAACGATCCCATTAAGACCAATCAAAGTTGCCCCATTATGCAGTCTTGGATCTAAACGAGCCTGCATTGCTTTAAAAATAGGAATACATAAGGCACCAATTGCCTTGGTGAAAATATTTCTTTTAAATTCATCGCGTAGAACATTAAGAATCATCTTCGCTGTTCCTTCGCTGGCTTTTAAGGCAACATTGCCTTCAAAGCCATCACACACAATAACATCAACAGAGCTATTGAAAAGCTGATCACTTTCGACATAGCCAACATAATTTAACTCACTTTCAGATAGAAGGATTGATGCTTTCTTAACTTTCTCGCTACCCTTTATCTCTTCAGCACCAACATTCAGTAGACCCACTCGCGGCGCTTTTTTATCGTCGACAAACTCGGTTAGTACCGAGCCCATCACCGCGAATTGAACGAGCATTTCAGGGCTGGAATCAACATTCGCTCCGAGATCCAACATGTGTACCGTTTGCGAGGTATTTTCGCATGGCATGGTGGAAATAATTGCCGGCCTGTCGACGCCGGATATAGTCTTTAGAACAAATCTTGCGGTCGCCATCAGAGCGCCAGTATTGCCAGCGCTAACCGCCGCCTGCGCCGTGCCCTCTTTCACCAAATTAATGGCAACACGCATTGATGAATCCTTTTTACGTTTTAAAGCGAGTGCTGGTGAGTCATCCATTTCAACCACTTCAGATGCTTCATGAATAAGGAGTGCCCCGCTTTCGATTAGTTGTGTACCGCCATGGCGTTCAATCAACGGACTTATTTGAGTGGATTTTCCAACCAAGATTGCGGAATGTGTTTTTACGCTGACCTTATTAAGAAAATTTATCGCAGCTGGAACTGTAACGATTGGCCCGTGATCGCCTCCCATTGCGTCGATGGCAATGGTGGTAATTTTAGATTCTGAGTGCATGAATTAAGCAGTAGCGGTTATTATTGCTCTTGTCGCGATGAGGGCGGTTTTTGCGTGTTAGCTGAGGCTTAGCATAGAACAGTCACCAGATTGTGGCAAACCTTATGCCATACAAGGTGAGACTTCTATAAAGTAAAAAGGCCTCGATAACGAGGCCTTTATGCAGCTTATATTCCAAAGCTACGCTGCTAAGCTAATAAATATAAATAGAAGTTAATTCGCCGTTTTGACGTTAACGACCTTCTTACCCTTGTAGTAGCCAGTAGCAGTGACTTGATGACGACGGTGCATTTCACCGGTCATTGAATCGGTTGATAACGTCGGATCACCCAACGCGTCATGTGAACGACGCATGCCGCGACGTGAATTCGATTTTTTACTCTTTTGTACAGCCATGATAGACCTCGCTGATAATGTGTATTTAGCTTGGATTGAATCCGCCAAACGTCTTTCAACATTAAGGTATTAATGCATTTAAAGACTTAAAAAGCTGATAAAAAACCCAGATGTTTCAAGTTGGCGCGAATCATATAGTTAGAGCCTGCCTCTGTCAAAGAAAAACAGGTGTTTTTTAGCGATTTTTCAAGGCCTTAGCATGCTCTAGTTTTACAACGATTATCTGGTCACTTAGTTTCGATGGCTGCATATTCGACTTGTTGATTTATATGCTCGAACAGGTCTAGAAAAACCTCTTCAATTTGTTGGTAATTAGCTTCGACTTCGCTTATTGCGCCAATCATCTGATTCTTAAACCGAATACGTTTGCTCACTTGGTCAATGGTGACAGCAATGCCCTCCAAAGTGCCATAGGAGTTAAGCCAATCGTGTTTTTGCATATTGATTACTACGTGTTGCATATGAGGCGGCATGTATTCTAAGCATTGGTTTAATCCAGAATAACAATCACTAATAAATGAGTGGCGACTAATAATTGCGAATCGCTCCCAATGCTTTATTAAAAAATAATCAAATGCAATATCAGTGATCACACCAGCAAACCGTCTTCTTGGCTTGGTGAATAATGGTTTAAGCTCTTTTACTGCAGCGAAATCGTCTGTTACCTTATCAACCCAGCGGTGATTCTGTATACCCAGTTGAATCTCTAGGGGCAAGCGTTGTTTAAGCTCAAGGCTGGGTTTAAAATCACCCATCAAATTGCCAGTAAACGACATTGGGGTGCGTTGCGAGAAGAACAAATGACTCAAATAATTCATCAGAGATATTATAAACCTATTGATTAGTCGAGCAGATCTAATTACGTATTTAGTATGGAAAAAAAGCTACAAGCGAATTTATTTGTCACAATTGCACTGTTAATAACCACTTTACTGAGTGGTTGTAGTAACGGCGACGAATTGTCAGATGAAGATCGTGTTCGCCGCACATTGAATGAACTTGAAACGGCGGCAGAATCACGTTCATTATCAGGCATGGCCGATCATATTAGTGAATCGTATAAGGACTATGAAGGTAACGATTACAAGAGGATAAAGCAATTTCTTCAACTCGAATTGATTAAAAATCAGAGCATCAATATCTTTAGTGATATCCGAGAACTGGAAGTTATCGGCGATTCTGCGACAATTGAGTTGTCATTAGCCATGGCCGGTCGTGGAGTCGACTTGTCGTCTCAAGAGAGTCGCTTGCGTGCCAACACATACCGCTTCTCCGTTCTTATGAAACGTGAAGAAAATGAATGGAAGATCAGGAGCGTTAGCTGGCAACAGGGGTGGTAGAGTTTTACCAGAAACTTTTTCTGGTAAAATAACGCGAAATATGCCGATTTCATCGCTAATTGACAAGTTGTTGTATTGTTTCTGTTGCCCAGCTATATAATAATGCGCGCCATTGTGAAATCGACCTGCACCAGATTTACGTTCTGGAACGCTAACGAAAATGACCATAAAAAGCCAAGCCAATACACCGCCTACCCCCGTCTCTGGATCAACGGCCGCTGAACAGCGAATCGCGGTTGCCGCTCTCTACAAATTTGTTCGGCTGGAAGATTACAAATCATTAAAGCCGAAGATCCTCGAGCAATTGTTAAACCGAGAAATTCGCGGAACCTTGTTGCTCGCGTTAGAAGGTATTAACGGGACGATTTCTGGCGACGGAGTTCAACTGACAGCCTTTCTGAAATGGCTTGCCAAAGATGAGCGTTTTTCAGAACTCGATTACAAACTTTCTTACCACTTAGAGCAGCCATTTAATCGAACCAAGGTAAAGTTAAAAAAAGAAATCGTTACCATGGGGGTTGAAGGTATTGACCCTAACAACGTCGTGGGAACCTATGTCGAGCCTGCGGATTGGAACGACTTAATTAGCGACCCAGACACCTTACTAATCGATACGCGAAATGATTATGAGGTCAATATCGGTACATTCGAGAACGCTATTAACCCCAACACTGAGACGTTCAGAGAATTTCCCACATACGTTAATGAAAACCTTGACCCGACAAAACACAAAAAAGTAGCCATGTTTTGCACCGGCGGAATTCGCTGCGAGAAAGCATCAGCATTCATGAAAGAACGCGGTTTCGACGAAGTTTTTCATCTAAAAGGAGGCATTCTAAAATATTTGGAGACAGTCGATGAAACGGACACCCTATGGAATGGTGAGTGCTTTGTTTTTGACGAAAGAGTAGCGGTTAATCATCAGCTTGAAAAGGGGCAATACGATCAATGCCACGCGTGCCGCCACCCAATTACCGAGGACGACAAGCTTTCGGACGAATATATAGCCGGAGTCAGCTGCCCTCGTTGCTATAGCACGCTTAGCGCTGAACAAAAAATGCGTTTCCAGGAACGCGAAAAGCAAGTTCAGCTAGCGCGGCAACGTGGCGAAACTCATATTGGTATTAGTGGGCGCCTTACCGCCGAAGCCAACCGAGTTGAAAAACAAGCCGAAAAGGAGCGTCAGCGAATGGTTGGCGATCGCAATTAATAACATAATGATTTTTCGAGTAATATCATGAGTATACGCTTATCTTTTTTCATCTTAGCTATCGGATCATTGGGATTTTCTTCATCAACGGCGGCCGCGCCGGTGGAATCAATGTCCTTAGAAATATTCAATGATGAAGCTGAACGTTATTGGGAGGTTTCAGTAAAATGTGAATCAATCCCCCAGGTGCGATTAATGCGCCGCGCGGTGGATAAGGATCAGTGGTGCTCTGTTGATATAGAAAATGTGTGTGACAAAAATAAGTTTTCATTGTCTCGACGGCTATGTAGTGATAGTTTCAATCAACAGTTTGTAAATGTAGATAATCGCGAGCCAGTAGTAAGTAGTAATGTAGAGCCCGTCAATGCTAAAGCAAGCAAAGAGCCTCGCGCCCCTGCTATAGCGGCAAGTAACAATTCTTCTAATATTACTTCAGAACAAGCGATCGCCTCGAGCGAGGCTC
>CAYQVT010000256.1:0-4938 GCA_964420885.1 uncultured Gammaproteobacteria bacterium | reverse complement strand
TATCGGATGCCAAACAATGTGGTCACCAAGACGGTAAGGTCACCGTCCCTCATGCTGATTTCCTAGCCAAAATTAATGCCATTCGTTATGCATTCTTAGAGCTTGGTGTCGACAACGGTGTAATCGTTGCTCGAACTGACTCTTTAGGCGCAGGCCTCACCAAGCAAATCGCAGTGACCAACGAGCCAGGCGATTTAGGCGACCAATACAACTCCTTCCTTGATTGTGAAGAAATGACGCCAGCACAAATGCAAAATGGCGACGTGGTTATCCACAGAGATGGCAGTTTGGTTCGCCCCAAGCGTTTGGCCAGCGGTCTATTTCAATTTAAATCTGGAACTGGTGAAGATCGTTGTGTGCTTGATTGCATCACGAGTCTACAAAACGGCGCAGATCTAATCTGGATCGAAACAGAAAAGCCTCATGTTGGCCAAATTGGCGGCATGGTAAATCGAATTCGCGAAGTAATACCTAATGCTAAATTGGTATACAATAATTCACCCTCGTTCAACTGGACTCTTTCATTCCGTCAACAAGCTTACGATCTAATGGTTGAAGCAAGCGAAGACGTAAGTGCGTATAACCGCGATGAGCTAATGGACGTTAAATATGACGGCACCGAGCTTTCTGATCGTGCAGACGTGATGATTCAAAACTTCCAACGTGATGGCGCACGTGAAGCGGGCATCTTCCATCATCTAATCACTCTACCAACTTATCACACCGCGGCCTTGTCAACTGACAACCTAGCTCAAGGGTACTTTGGCGAAGAAGGTATGCTGGCTTACGTGAAAGGTGTTCAGCGTAAAGAGATTCGTCAAGGCTTAGCCTGTGTCAAGCATCAAGACATGGCCGGTTCTAACATGGGTGATGACCATAAAGAGTACTTCTCAGGAGATGCCGCACTAAAAGCATCTGGAGAAGACAATACGATGAATCAATTTGGTTAGTAATTAACCGCCTCAGGCGCGAGCCTGAATCATCAAACAGTAAGGGCGGCCATTGGTCGCCCTTACTATTTTAAGCCAAGCTAATTCAACGACTTACGATTGTTTTATTAACTATATTCGCTGATACTAACAATGCGCCTACGACAGCAATATTTGTAATAGTCTATTACCGATTATGGGCCACCCTTGATCGGCAACTGCCTAGGGTTATGCGCTATTTTCTCCTCACTAATTCAGTAGATAAAAATGAATAAATTAATTTTCAAGATAAGAACTAAACAGTTGACCGGAAAACTAAAGGTAAGGCGAAAAAACACAAACCACGCGATAAACAAGGAGGAGTATCGAGTCTTTTCGCAACACCGCGAAGACGGAATTATCGATTACCTACTCGAATCGATAGGCGGCGATATCGGGAAGTTCGTCGAATTCGGCTTTGCGCCAGATGAGTGTAATTGCTTAAACCTGGCAATGAACCGAGGTTTCTCTGGTTTATTCATGGACGGAGATAAAACCAAGTGTGATCGCGGAATATTGGCCTACAATCATCTAGGACTCGAAAATGTGCAGATCAAAAATACTTTCATAACCAGCGAGAATATTAACTCTCTAATATCAGATGCTGGTTATACGGGCGAAATCGACGTGCTGTCACTGGATGTCGACGGCAACGACTATTGGTTCTGGCAAACGATTGACTGCATTGACCCCCGAATTGTCGTAATCGAATACAATGCCACATTTGGACCAGAGGCAACGGTATCTACCCCATACGATTCAACATTTGTTCGTTATGACAAACACAGTAGTGGTTTCTATCATGGCTGCTCCTTATCGGCAATTGAGCATCTTGGGAAACAAAAGGGTTACAGGCTGGTGGCCGCAGATGAAACCGGAGTCAATGCCTTTTTGGTAAAAGATAATCTTTGTCCTGAAGTTCCTACCTTAAGTGCCAAAGGTTGCTTTAAAGACAACCGAGGTAGGGTTAAATACAAAAACCTTACGCCTGAGGAGCAGTTCGAGCGAATCAAAGACATGCCACTCATTGATGTTTCTCGAAACTAGATTTATGCAAACTGAAAGCCATGTTTAGGGGAACGGCAATAAATCAGAACTTCCAGAAGTACAGATCAATCATTCGAGCACACGCACTCCGGTGGTATAAGGCGAAAAGAGTCGTCGGTACTCAATGAAGTTACTCTATTTTCAGACCACGAAGTGTAACTTGACCATAGGCCCGATTTTAAGCACCCTCACGTTGCCGAGTACGGAGTCTATTCAATAGTCTAAAATGAGCAGATTACACGCTATGACAAATTTGGGGAACATTATGAATTGATAGGCACAAACACCCTATCCTCTAAGCACAGAACATGAATCGCAATACCCCGTTAAATTGCAGCGTATCAAGCCAAATCATTTACATCTCCTATACCGAATTTCCATCAGTTTGTGGCACAATGGAATGCGAAGATATCGCAATTCACTCTAACCTCAGAATTCGTATGATTCCAATAGCAAGAATACTTGTGTCAATTATTATTCTCGCGCTTTCGACGGCCTGTGTGAGTCCTACGAAGGTTCGTCAGCCTGACTCTAAAAAAGTGGTGCTAAGGTCAATTGATATGGGCCAAATCGACATTCAACCCGATTTAGGCCGTCTACAATACGGAGGAAAATTCAACCCCGATAATAGTTTCACCCAACGTTCTCAAGGACACCTATTAGAGGACAACCAAGACCTGTACGTGTTGTTTGAAGAGGGCGACGGAACTCGCTATGGCATGTACCCTTTCGTATACGGAATTAAGAGTAAGAAAGTAAGAAAATTGAAGCGCGCGGCGACAGCGATCAGCGTTAAAAAGCTCGCCGAGCTGAATAATATGAAAGCACTCACGATGATCGAGCCCCAAAGAAGATCAAGGTGCTTAGAAATGACCGACAAAAACCCAAAACTCGAGAGCGCTCATTGTTGGAACAACCCTCTGATGCCCGCTCGCCATGGCATCTCGGCGAAGCACCAGTATTACGTCACCAGTACAAATGGTATCACTCCCGAAAGCGCTAATGCGTTTACGATCGAATACGTAGATTATTCTGATTTTGGCGTCAAAACGAACTATATCGAAGACATTGTTGATGCTATCGAAAGCCGGAAAAAGGTATTGTCCTATAGAGATGAAAACACCTTCGATGGTTACCTAGCCGCGTTCGCAATATCGTCAGATTTTTCTGATCTAGAAAGCGCTCAATTTCTGGCAAAAAGCCAATCTCAAAAATCCAAGCTTTCTAACGCAATGGCGACGGCTTCCAAACCTTCTAAACAACTCGTGCTCAAAAAAGTCGCAAATGCTCAAACCGCATTAAAGTACGGAGGTTATTACGAAATGGCCATCGACGGAATTTACGGACCAGGATCAATAAAAGCATTAAAAGAATTTCAAACCGACTCCAATTTACCGGTCAATGGCAAACTTGATTCGAGAACCATACGACAACTCAACAAGTTTAAGAAAAATTGGGTAAATAGCGATAACTGGAGAACGATTGGAGAGTCGTCTCTTTCGAAAAGAATCAATGGCAAAACCCTAGTTGCCAGCCACATGGCCTTATGCCATGACAAAGATGCCGTTATTCCCTGTACCAAGATAGCTTTGCTAAGTAAAAAGAGTCGCGGCAATAGAATTAATGGGCAATATAAAGCTACCATCATTGACCCTCAACTAAAGGAAATACAACAGCATGGCTGGGGAACGGCAAGCTTATTAAACCAACCGGCGAGCGCTTTTAACATTGGTCTAATAGAAATTAGACGTGAATCCGGAAACTTCTTACAGTTGAGTAGAATAACCAAGCTTGAAAATGCCGTGTCCATCAACACCAAAAGTGATATGTTGAAAATTCAGCTGCATGATTACCCACAACAACATTTGATTGTGGGCATCGAAGACTCGGGAGCAGAGTATCTCGCTGACGCAAAACGACGAAACTATCGTGATATCAACACAATAGGAAAACCGATTTCAAATGCCCCTCCTGAAAAACTGGTCGAGAAAGTAGTCGTTAAGGTTAGTAAGACTGGGGGTCGCTACAACGATTTCGACAAATACGACATCAGTTGTAGTCATAAAAGTAACAACGAAGTCGTTTGGTTCAACACTAAGACCCTCTATTGGGAAAACAAGGCTCTTGGGTTTATACCTCGGCTGTATGGAGAAAAAAACTTCACGGCCCCGCAAGTAGCGTCCTATATTTGTTCTCGCTAGCTGGGTTTGCGATCAGCCAAGAGTCCGAAAATGCGGCATTTCTTTTTAAATTGAATTGCGATAAATCAGGGTGTCGGTTCAGTACCGACTGAATCGCACGTATCTGCGTGTAAAAGTACACGATTCGTTCGATTGTCACCTAACTACTTGGGGACTAGGAGTAAAGAGGGCCGATAGAAGCAAGCTAAATTCTAAAGTTGAACGCCGCCTTAAACACGATTGCCGAGTCTAATATTTCGTCGCAGTCACGATCGCGCGTTTGATTAAACACTAAAAAGTATTCTCTGTCGGCGCGTTGCTGAAAGCGAATGCGACTGTTGATTGAAACGGTGTCACTAAAATTATCGGCCTGAATGACATTTAACCAAGCCCAGCGACTGTCAAACGCGTAGTTAAACCGAGCCGAATATAATCGGCTAGTAAAATTGCCCTGAGGTAATTCCACTCGGTTTTCTTGTGCCGATAGGGATAAGAATACGTGCTTACTAGGCCTCCATTGCACTTCAGGCGTTATTTCCAAACGCGTACCTCCGAAGAAGTCTCCATCACTGATTTCGAATTCAAATCGCAAGGGTTGTTGCGGCCCAGTTTCTAAAAACACTCCGTGGCGATTAGAGCTATAGTCCCCTACCGGAATCTCAATGCCCTCGGCCACCTCAAAGGGCTCAATAATGCCTTCTCTAACTTGCCCAACAAAGAAGGTAAAAAAGTCATTTTTCTCT
>CAYQVT010000255.1:0-4994 GCA_964420885.1 uncultured Gammaproteobacteria bacterium | reverse complement strand
CCTAAAATGGGGCTCATTATTTTCACAGTGGTACCGAGGGTCGGAATCCAATGGCTATAAAAATCAATGACCTGCAATTCGAGTGCGTAGTTTATGCGTAATTATTATTGTTTTCTATCGTTATTTTTAAATACGCTAGCATGAATAAGGTTAATCTCTTGGTCGAATATAATTTCTTGAACGCTCATGCTTCATTACTCCTGAGCACCGCTAGGGTTGCTCTTGTTGGGTGGGGTTGGTGTCGAAATGGAATTCATCCTCTTGAAAGGACCAAGTATCGACGCTGATTAGTTCGACGCCGAACCTTTCATCAAGTGCCGCCCAGCCTTCTGCTTTCTCGATCTCAGCACGTATGCCGTAAGCGTTGTATTCGATTGATTCATGAATGATGAAATTGGCTAGCATCTTCAGGTAGGCTTTCTCGACATCGCCGTCTTCGTCATCGATTCTGTCTTGCCCTCCTACCCAAAATAAAACTTGGTTCTCCATCCATTTAAGGGTGTTCTCGTTGTAGGTTATTTTTAACTTTGCTTCCCACCACATATCGTACGAGATGGTAATTAATTTTGGTTTAGGCATATTTCATTTCTCCACGGGCCTAAGCCCTGTTAGTTGAGGGGTTAGGTGTTGTGTTCTTTTGGAAGTAGCGCTTCATTTCTTGGCCGACCCACTCCGTTTCCAATTTGCCGATATGCTGAAGTGTCACTGACAGGAAATGTAAATGAGTCATCTAAGCCCTGTAACCTAGCAAACTCTCTCACTGAGTAGGGCCTCACTCCAAAGGGAAAACGATCATCTTTGACTAGACGTGTTGATTTATCTTTTGCGTAGTGCGCCACGCATGTAGGGGCTATATCACCCTTGCTAGCGTCCGAAATTATTGGTAGATCTCGATACGCGCCATGCAATCTCGCACGAATTGCTTTTGGTAGCGTAACTCTTGGGTCTTTCTCCAATATTGCGGAAAGAGGTATTTGACTAGCTGTTTCTGGAGCGTTAACAGTAAACGGCTTTTTAGTGGCGATAATTATTAAGCGGTCCCGTCTTTGCGGTAACCAATTTTGAGCCTGGACGGGACAAAATGTTGTGATGTAATACCCAGGTAGCCTGGTCATTGTTTCCATAACCAAAGGGAACGCTCTCATACCAGGGACATTCTCAGCAACAAAGGCCTCGGTATCCGTTAATGCTATATGTCGAAGCGCGTGTAGGTATAAATCGTCACCGGTTCGAGTTTCGTGAATGTCGGCAATGGTGCTGTACTTTGTGCATGGGTAGGTGAAAATCAAAAGGTCGCTATCCTTTTGCCCAAGAACCAGTTTTTCTGTTAAATCGCAATGCTCTACATGGTCACCAATGTTTGCTCGATAAGTCTTGACGGCATCCGCATCTAGTTCGAACGATTGAACAATATCTATACCGGCTTCGATGAGGCCTATATCGAACAATCCAGCACCACAGAAGTATGATTTTGCGCGGATACTGGTCATACCAACGGTCCTTCGAAAATATTAAGACCGTAGAGTATGGTCGGATCGCTGAAAAAACAGTATACAACTAGTCCTTGATCTGTGATCTTGTTCGCCTCTTTTACAAATTGCGCGCCATTAATATGTTTATTAGTCATTAATACTCACTCAATAATATTAGATTTGTGTATTTTCGAAACACCAACAACGCACTGTCTTAGTTGTCATTGAGTTAGGGTTTACTTGGCAACTTGAAATTGGTTTGTTGCTTTCTATAAACTTTCTAGACTTCGATCCTTTTAGATAGTTTCTAAGGTCTGCAAGTAGTGGAACTTGCAATTTTTCTGCCATGGCCAGGCTGATAAACTCTTGCATTCGTATCGCAATTACTTGTGGGTCGCGTGAGTGGTTTAACACTTTTGGTCCTAAATACTCGTAAATCTCCCAGAACTGAGCAACGATAGGGTGATCCGACCCGATTGCTTGTTGTCGTTCGACTGCGAGCCTTATGACTTCTCCATGCATTTGTTCAACGGTTTTTTCCCCAATTTTAGCGACCGATGAAAAACAATCGACAAGTGCCATTAACTGAGCGTGGTTTTTTGCTATTCGAATAGTTTTTATGCCGTCCAGTTTTTGAACTCTCTTTTCATACTCTGAAACGGATTTAGAAAACGTTGCTAACGTTGACGCCTCTGACTGAGCAGCCAAAACTAAGAAGTGGCTAAGTTGGTCAACGCCTAATGATGCCATTTCATCGGATGCTATTTTTGTTTCAGGCGAGTGGTGATTGCGGTCAAAATGCAAGTGAATAATTCGTTGTAGAATCGCGTCTGATCCTGAGACTGCATTGTTTTGGCTTATTACAATCCCGCCTCTAAACGGTGGCTCATAGGTTTCGTTGCCTCCGGTTTTCATACCTCGCGAGCGCACCGCTCGGCCGTTGTACGCGGTTTTTAATTCTTCCCAATCAAACTTACGAGACTTGGCGGTGTTTTCCTCGCGGTCCGCCTCGATTAGACAAACTGGCAGGTTTGAAACTTGAGCGAATTTTCTGGATATCGCGGCCGCAGTTGCTTTGCTTGGGTCAAACCCTTCTTCATCTGGTCGCCCATACAAGCACCATAAAAATTCTACCAAGGTTGTTTTACCTGCACCGGCTTCGCCAACAATTTCAAGAAATGGAAACGATTTTTGCTTAGAGCGTATCTGTTCACTAAACAAAATGCCGAACCACATAGCCGCGGCAACAAGTCCTTTTATTCCATACGCTTTATGAACCAATGACGGCCAGTCATCTCGGTAGTTTCTGGCATGGCCAATATCGATTTTAATGCTGTTCTGCAGTGATTTAACTGATTCCTTACCGAGCTCGAAATAGTCTTCTTGATTGATGTCGATTACTTGGCCGTTTTTAACTGCTCTGTCTGTATAGATATAAGTCCCGAACTCTTTCGAATATCCTACGAAATCAACCGTCTTTACTACTTTAATATTGTGTAGCTGATTTCTGACGATGTAATTCAATTGCATTGAATCACCAGTAAACAAAGCGCCTGGTGCGATCGATAATAATCTTTTCTTGAATTCACCAGCAGCCGACATCTGGCTCCCAGTAAACGTGTTTTTTATGGAAACTCCGCTGTGTGGAAATTGCACTTTAGCGTAATACCAAGACTCATCTGTTATGGTGTTGGATTGAAAATACAAGAATGAAGGTTTGCAATTAGCTAGTTCTCTTAGGGTCCCGCAGAGTTCGAGAGCTTGTTCACGCGCGGTATGATCGTCTAAGCCGTCGTTACCGTCGACTAAGTTACCGTACTCTTTTGTGAATTTATCTAAGTCCAATTCAAACCAGTACAAACGATTTTTAAAGTCTAGAGAAAATGTACTTTGGCCAGTTTTATTGTAGATCGCCAGCGCTTTTTCAACTGCCGTTTCAGCAACTAAAAGCTTGCCGTTGTACAGATACTTTTCAATATCGGTTGGTTTAAGAATGTCGCGTTGTGACGCGTCGTTCCAATCTATCTTTTTGTGTTGTTGTGGTAATTGCGCGCATTCGACGCTTAGACCATTGGTTGTCAATTTCGAATATAGCTTTTTGGAATAGTCGCGACCGGCTTTGTCCGAGTCGAAGGCGACAACCCATTTAACCCCCTTGTACTTAGCGAAATCTGTTTTTTTCCAGTTATTACAACTTAATAAGGCTATGGCCTTAAATCCGTTTTGCAACAGCGCTATGGCGTCTAGTATGCCCTCAACCAACCATACTTTGTCATTGGCTTCCATGGTCATACCTGGTGCTTGCCAAAACCGACCGCCAATGGCGCCTCTAAAGTTTTTGTTTCGTGGTTTGGTCTCGCCATCTTGAGTTATGTTGACGGTCTCAACGAAGCGTTCAAAGAACACGTCGTTTTCTCGATCAATCATGAATCTAACGGTGGCCGTTCCTTTGTCACAGTTAGGGTTCCAATACTTATCTTGGGTATACCAACCTCTAATTTTCTTTAGATCGAAGCCGCGCGCCAGTTCAAGGTAAGCGTCTGCTGTTGCTGTTGGGTTCTTTTGTGTTGGTTTATACCGTTTATTGAAATTATCGAAGATGTCGCTATATAGCTCGCGTGCTGAAATCTCGTAACCACAATGATTCAAGCGACCGCATCGAATTACTAAGGGTTTAACCGCATTCGTGTATAGCTCTTTCTTTTGGCATTGAGGGCAAATACCGCGTCTAAGCCAATCGCCAACCTCTCTAAATTCATAATCGTTAATTAACCGTTGCCTAACTTCATTTAATCGGCTGTCGTTCATCTAGTACGGCTCCTGCGTCGTCGTTCTGTAATTGTTTTTGTATGAATCGTTCGCCTTCTGGAGTTACTAAAACTAGCCAATAGTCCCTGTATTGATTGCGCTTAGTATCGACCCATTGGCGCTGACGTACTTTGAACAAGCCTCGCCGTACGTATCTTTCACGTGGAAGGTTTTTTGCGTCCAAAATCCTTTTACTGCGAAGCTGTTTAAAAAACGTGGTGCGTCCTATCGCTAGACTTTTTGCGACATCACCTAGTTTAACTTCGCTATTTTCGCTTGCGTTCATGGTTCACCTATCAATTCAAGTTCAAGATTAGATTTGGCGTCGTTGCAGGCCGCGACGATGTGCTTTCCGTGTCTAATTGGCAATCGCCTTGCCATCGCTAATATCAGATTGATGACCAACATGGATGGCGATTTAGAAGCGGAATGCATGATCGTTTTCATCGAATCAGTTGCTGTAAATCAGCGCGGGTTGCGTGGCGGGGTGTGAGTTCTTATTAACAACCGGTTTACGTTCCTTGAATTCGTTAAGAGATAGTGACCACTCATATCGGCAATGAATAAGCCAATCTGCGGTTTCGTGATTTAGTCGCGCACGAAACAAAATCGGGTTCAGGCTGTTAAGAAACATTTCAACCTTGTCAACGTTGATCAAGTACACTTTTCTAACCAATGGCGTGATCGATTTTGCGCCCCCTTGTGGCACCCCAA
>CAYQVT010000254.1:0-4995 GCA_964420885.1 uncultured Gammaproteobacteria bacterium | reverse complement strand
CAAGTACTATCCAACTAATGTTTTGGTAACTGGCTTCGACATTATCTTCTTCTGGGTAGCAAGAATGATTATGTTCGGTTTAAAATTCACAGATCAAGTGCCGTTTAAAGAGGTATATATACACGGTTTGGTTCGCGATCAAGAGGGCCAAAAAATGTCGAAATCGAAGGGGAATGTGCTCGATCCCATCGACTTAATTGACGGCATCACATTAGAAGATCTAGTTGCTAAACGCACGACTGGACTTATGCAGCCTAAAATGGCGGCTAAGATCGAGAAGTCAACGCGCAAACAGTTTCCAGATGGTATTGAATCATACGGCACAGACGCGCTGCGTTTTACCTTTGCCAGCCAAGCAACGTTGGGTCGCGACATACGTTTTGATCTCGCTAGAGTGGACGGTTATCGCAACTTCTGTAACAAACTTTGGAACGCCTCACGCTATGTGTTGATGAATACCGAAGGTCATGATTGCGGCCAACAGAACAGTGCGGTCGATCTGAGCCTAGCCGATAAATGGATTATCTCACGTCTTCAACAAGTGGAAGCTGAAGTCATCGAACAAATCGAAAGCTACCGTTTCGACCAAATGGCGCAAACACTTTATAGCTTCGTTTGGGATGAGTACTGCAGTTGGTATGTTGAACTAACAAAAATAGTATTAAATGATGAGAACGTCACTGAGGCCAAACTGCGTGGCACCCGTAGAACCTTGGTGCGGGTACTCGAGGCAATGCTAAGATTATTGCATCCAAGCATGCCATTTATTAGCGAAGAAATTTGGCAAGCGGTAAAGCCCCTAGCAAAGGTCGGTGAAGACACCATTATGGACTGCCAGTTCCCGACGCCCGATGTTAGCCGAATAGATCAAGGCTCGATTGATGAAATGCAATGGGTTCAAGCAGTAATTACGGCGGTAAGAAACATTCGCGGCGAAATGAACATCAGCCCAGCAAAGGCACTGCCAATTCTATTAGAAGGGGCCGATTCACTAGCCCTTACATGGCTAGACAACAATCAAGCGTATCTATCGAAATTTGGTCGTTTTGAATCAATTCAGGTAATCAATACTGACGACGATATCCCTGAATCGGCCACTGCTTTGGTAGGACAATTACGGGTGTTAATACCACTGGGTTCCTTTATTGATGCCTCAGCCGAGATACAGCGTTTAAACAAAGAACTGGAAAAAGTCGAAAAATCAATTGCCGGCGTGACCGGCCGTCTGAGTAATTCTTCGTTTGTAGATAAAGCACCTGAAGCCGTACTCAATAAGGCGAAACAACAACTAGCCGACTCTGAAAACGCCAAAGCACTATTGCTCGAACAAATCGAACGTATGCAACAATTTTTGGAGTCATAGCTAGACGCCATGATTCAGTTTGAAAATTTATCAATTCGACGCGGCGAAAATATGTTGTTTGATGGCGCAAGCTGTCAAATACATCCAGGGCAAAAAGTAGGTCTGACCGGCGCAAATGGCTGTGGGAAATCCAGCCTATTTGCAGTGTTAAGAAATGAGTTAGTGATAGACAACGGCGATGTGAAAATCCCTCGTGATTGGACAATGGCACACGTCGCGCAAGAAGCACCGGCCAACCAACGCCCCGCGATCGAACATGTTTTGGACGGAGATGCCGAGTGGCGTGAACTAGACCAGAACATTCAAGACCCTGATCACCCTCGTTATCTAAAATACCAATCTCGATACGAGGAAATAGACGGATACTCCGCACGCAGCCGCGCGGCACAATTAATGAGCGGGCTGGGTTTCAAAAGCGCTGACATTGAAAAACCGGCGAAAGAATTTTCGGGTGGTTGGCGGGTTCGGCTCAATGTTGCGAAGGCGCTCATGTGCCGTTCCGATTTACTATTATTAGATGAACCTACGAATCATTTAGATTTGGATGCTGTGCTGTGGTTGGAACGTTGGTTGAAGCATTACAACGGCACCCTCATTCTCATCGCCCATGATCGCGATTTTTTAGATCAATTAACCACTCATACATTACACATAGAGCACCAAAAAGCTCAGTTATATAAAGGTAATTACTCGGCCTTCGAACGTATTCGCTCTGAGCAACTCGCCAATCTCAAATCACAATTTGACAAACAACAACGTGAGATCGCGCATATGCAAGACTTTGTGCGGCGCTTTAGAGCTAAGGCAACTAAAGCCACACAGGCACAGAGTCGACTGAAAGCCTTAGAAAAAATGGAGCGCATCGCACCCGCTCATGTAGATTCTCCGTTTAGTTTTAGTATTCCTAAACCTGAAAAAAACCCAAGCCCACTTCTAAGCCTACACCAAGCTGCTGTTGGTTATGGAGATACCAACATTGTTGAAGATATTGAATTTTCGATGACTCCGGGCGATCGTATCGGCTTGATAGGACCCAATGGTGCGGGCAAATCCACTCTTATAAAATTACTTGCGGGAGAACTCAAATTAAGTAGCGGAAATTACCATTCCTCTAAAGAAATCAACATTGGCTATTTTGCTCAGCATCAAATAGAGCAACTGCAAATGGAACACTCGCCAATGGAACACATGCAAATTTTAGATAAAGAGTGCAACAACAGCCAAGCGACAGAAAATCAGTTACGCCGGTACATAGGCAGCTTTGGTTTTAGTGGTACAAAAGCAACCAGCAAAGTGGCACCGTTTTCCGGTGGCGAAAAATCCCGTTTAGCTCTGGCATTAATCTGTTATCAGCGCCCTAACTTACTTTTGTTAGATGAGCCGACCAATCATTTAGACCTTGAAATGCGCCAAGCTTTGGCGGTAGCGCTGCAAGAGTATGCCGGTGCCGTTGTGCTCGTGTCACACGATCGACACCTATTGAAAGTCAATTCAGACAAGCTAATACTCGTCGCCAATGGCCGTGCTATCGAATTTCAAGGCAGTGTGGACGACTACCCTAAGTGGCTAGCCGAACACAATAAAGGCACCAAACCGACCGATTTTTCACTAAAAGAAAAGCAAGAGTTGCCGGCAAGAAACACCGCCATTGCAAAAAAAGAGCAAAAACGTATAGACGCAGAACGCCGTAAATTATTACAGCCGTTGAGCAGCAAAATTAAACGCTCAGAACGAGTCATGGAAAAACTGGAAGTTCAGCGCAAAGATATCGAGAATCAATTATCAGATTCACAACTCTATTCGGATGAAAACAAAGAAGTCCTAAAAAATCTTCTCACCGATCAAGCCTATGTTCAAAAAGAAATGGATCAAGCTGAAGCAGATTGGCTCGACGCAACTCAAGCACACGAAGAGCTTTCAGAAAGCCTGACAGCAGACTCATGAACGACACGATCGCGCGCAATATTGCCATCATTGGCCGTGGCAAAGTCGGGCAAAGCCTCACGTGCCTCTTAAGCTCACGTGGGCACAATGTTTCTAACCTGGGGCGAAATCTTTCTTTGTCGCAAGCCGTGATTCGAAGCGCTCATGTCATTATTCTTTGCGTCAATGACGATTCTATTTCGATCGCTTGCGAAGAATTAACCCAGTATCTGAGCGATCCGTGTATTGTTTGTCATTGTTCTGGCTCGCTTGACAACTCAGTGCTCGAGTCGGCAGCAAAAATCGGCTGTTTTACCGCGTCTTGTCACCCACTTAATACTTTCCCTACTCTCGAATCGTCACTCAAAAAGTTCGCAAACAACCAACATGGCAGTTATCTTTACTCAGAAGGTCACCCAGAGGCGCTACAGGAGTTGCACTCAATTTTCGAAGACGCTGGTTTTCACACCAAGATGATCAAAACCGACTCCAAAACTCTGTATCATGCGGCGTGCGTATTCGCCTGCAATTATTTAACATCATTGATGGAAATGAGCTTAGATACGGCCGCTCTCGCGGATATTGAGGTTGAGTCATTCTGGCAATCGTTACAGCCATTGATTCAATCTACCTTAAAAAATATTGAATTAAATGGGACAACCGCCGCGCTCAGTGGCCCAATCGCAAGGGGCGATACCAAAACACTTGAATCACATCTAAGCGCACTTGAGAACGCATCTCAGTCGCTTAAAATCAATTACGCAAATTTGGGGTTACGGTCGCTCGAAATTGCTGAGAAACAGGGTCAGTTAGATGCTCAAGACCTTGATGCTATTCGTAAGGTATTAAATACCATTGACCCAGTACGCTCAAACTAACGTTTTACCGTGCTTAATAGCCCGTTTTCTCGAAGATCCTCTACAATTCTCTCGCCCAACAAAATTAGGTCTTCAGTCGCAACAGACATCAGATTACCCGCATCATAGCTACCAATAAGCACATGTAAACCATTGCGAAACCGCGCGACTCGCTCTTGTTCATCCGAGTATAGGACATCGAAATTGGAAATGAGCCCATCCAGTTGAAACAAACAAAATTTCAGTGCGGTGGAATCGTTCGAGACTTGGCCGCTAGGCTGAATGGTTTGTACCGACGTTGCGGCGATATTCGGTAGCACAATTTTAATATTATCAGACACCTCAATTCTCAAACGATGAGCGGCCGCACTCCGTTTCTTGTGCGCACGATACTTAGGAATAGCGACAATTATCATTATAAAAACAATCGCCAAGCCAGATAGTTCGAGCCAAAAGCTCATTGATAAACCCATTTGATTCTCAGTTCTAATTATTGATTTACATCAATTTGGTTCTATTCTTGATTTCACGCTCAAGATTGTAAACAAGGCTAAAATAACGATATGCTTGCGGTATGACGCAACACATGAGACCAAGATTGCAACTACCACCTCTGAATTATAAAGGAACGAATTCTAAATGATTAAATTATATGGCTTTGGCCCCGCCTTTGGACTTATTGAAGCAAGCCCCTTCGTTTGCAAAGTCATTCTGTTTATGAGAATTCACGACATCAAGTTCGAATTGATCGCAGACGCCGCAAAATTGAGTCGCGCGCCTAAACAGAAATTTCCGTATATCGAAGATGATGAAGAAATCATGGAACTCATCACTAATATGTTAGAAGAAAAG
>CAYQVT010000253.1:0-5047 GCA_964420885.1 uncultured Gammaproteobacteria bacterium | reverse complement strand
GCAATTGTTTCACTCTCGCTTGACTCGCTCGCTCAGCAAACTCGGCTTGTTGTTTTGCTAATAGCAACCTTCTCGCTTTTTGTTCTGGTGTTAGCGACTCTTCGGGCACACCGGAAAATTCTCGGTTTCTGTTCACTATAGGCTCAACGCTGGCTGGGCGACTAGCATTGCCAGGCCCAGAGGGAGTGTTAATTAAGCTTGCTAAACTCGGTTGAGCGTTGTCGTCGACACCGACATCATATTCAGGAACGAGCACGCCGATTTTGCCCTCTGACGTGGGCGGCTTAAACAGTTCTACGACTCTTAATAGCAGTAGAACACTCAACAGTGTGATCGCAAGCAACACCCATACACGCTTGGCCTTACCTGGAGCTGAATCGATAGTTTTCAACGTCATATAACCTATTAAATTAGCTTAAACAAACCAACCCTTTTTCCTTGGATGTGACTAGCAACAACAGGCCCTTTTGCGACCCGAGCCTTGTCTAGAAGACTCTTAGAATTATTATCTTTTTTGCTAAGCCAACAAGTACTAGCCTAATTGGCTAGAACACCGCAAATGGCGCTACCGGTTACAATGAAATTTCTATTCGTCGGTGACACAACCCATAGACGCATTTTTTACACAACGGATATATTTGCCAAGTGTACCACGATTTGCCTTCAACTCAGGAGCAACCCACGCCGCGCGACGTTTTTCAAGCTCTTCATCGCTAACATCCATATCAATGGTGTTATTAACCGCGTCTAAGGTAATGGTGTCGCCGTTTTGAACCAATGCAATACCGCCACCTTCCTGGGCTTCGGGTACCACGTGACCGACGATAAAACCGTGTGACCCACCCGAGAAACGACCATCAGTAATCATCGCTACGTGTTCGCCTAAGCCAGCCCCCATTACCGCCGAGGTTGGTTTCAACATTTCCGGCATACCAGGGCCGCCTTTTGGGCCTTCGTATCGAATAACAACGACGTCACCCTTATTAATCTGGCCTTCTTCTAGCGCCAATATCATCGCTTCTTCGCCATCAAATACCGCCGCCGGGCCAACAAACTTCTCGCCCTCTTTGCCTGTCACCTTCGCCACTGACCCGCCGGTTGCCAAGTTACCTTTGAGGATTTGAATGTGGCCGGAACGCTTAATTGGCTCGTTCAAAGGCTTAATGATGTCTTGGCCCTCTTTCAAACCAGGCAGATTGCTAAGATTTTCCGCTAGGGTTTTTCCGGTAACGGTAATACAGTCGCCATTCAATAAACCTTGATCCAGCAAAAATTTCATTACAGCTGGCGTACCACCAATATTATGCAAATCATTCATCACGTACTTGCCACTTGGCTTTAGATCGGCCAAGAACGGAATACGATCACTCACACGCTGAAAATCGTCGACCGTAAGATCAATATCTAAGGCTCGCGCCATCGCGATAAGGTGCAAGACCGCATTAGTCGACCCTCCCAGCGCAATCACCACCACCATGGCGTTTTCGAAGGCTTCGCGAGTCATGATGTCTTTTGGTTTGAGATCGAGTTCCAAAATGTTTTTCAAAGCGGCTCCGGCGGCTAGACATTCATCCACCTTCTCTTGGTCAATAGCAGGCGACGAGGCGCTATAAGGCAAACTCATGCCTAAGGCTTCGATTGCACTGGCCATGGTATTAGCGGTGTACATACCACCGCAAGCGCCCGCTCCGGGGCATGATTTTTCAACGATTTGTTGGCGATCTTCGTCAGTAATAGTCTCTACCAAAAATTGGCCATACGCTTGAAACGCCGAAATGATATCCAAACTTTCGCCTTTATGAGACCCCGGTTTGATCGACCCCCCGTACACCATGATGGCTGGGCGATTCAAGCGAGCCATCGCCATCAAGCAGCCCGGCATATTTTTATCACACCCCGGAATCGCGATTAAGCCGTCGTAAAACTGAGCCGCCATCACAGTCTCAATCGAATCGGCGATGATATCGCGCGACTGCAAGGAGTAAGCCATGCCAGACGTACCATTAGTGGTGCCGTCGCTCACACCAATGGTGTTAAAACGCATACCGACTAAACCAGCGTCAACAACACCGGTTTTGACGTGAGCCGCGAGGTCGTTTAAATGCATATTACAGGTATTGCCTTCCCACCAAACGCTGGCTATGCCAATCTGGGCTTTGCTCATGTCGTCACGCGTTAAGCCTGTACCGTACAACATGGCTTGGCCGGCGCCCTGCGATTTAGGTTGAGTTATGGTGGCGCTGTGTTTATTTAAATTTTTATCTGACATGAGTTAGTAGAGCGATACTGAATTTAAGTCGGGCGTGCAATTTTACACCCGCTGCGTGTTTAGAGGAATTTATTTTAAGCAGGTTTTTAGGATATCCCATCGTGTTGAAGGTTCTGATCGCTGCAGTCAACCTTCACGTGCGTCAATTCGACGCTCTTATTTGGGCATCGTGTTTGTGCACAATTCGAGCAAGGTGTTAGTCGAAAATGCTTTCCAACAGTTTCCGCGTGCGTTCATCGCGCAATTCTTTCTTAGTTTTTTCTCTAACCGGCGTTTCAGTAATCGTATCGTCATCCGAATTCGTCTCTCCATCTCGCTCACCAATTGGCACTTCTCTGGAGTCGTTCGGCAACCCTGATTCCGGTTCGTCGTCTTTAATGACTTCCTTTAGAATGAGTTGCTTAAGTATGTCTTTGGTTCTTACTTTTTTACCTTCTTCGACTTTTATCCCAAGTTTTTCCTGCAACAATTCGGATTTCTTTTCGTTAACCTTGCTACTCAGATAGAACGAGTACAAGGCATTCACATCTGGAAGACAAACAGGGCTTTCAAATGAACCTCGGCATTGTATGGGTATCTGTTTACCACCAAGCCAACTGAGTTTCGAGCCGAGTAGTTTCTGAACGCCTTCTCCTCCGACTCGGCTGATGCTCTCTTGTATGATCAAGTTCACCCGATAATCGATACTTTCTTTTTCCAAATCAAATTGACCTGCACCGGTGATTTCAAACCCAGGCCCTTTAAACTTAAGATCGTCATTAGTCATCAAAAAATCTTTCAAATAAAAAGTACCCAGTAACTCGGAGAACTCGGTGTTATCACTGACATCACCTTCGACTTTTGCGTCATCCGATTTGGGCTGCTCGTCGCCCGAAAAACGACTGTAAAGATCGGCTGCGTTGTTCAGTTTTCCAATGATATCGTAGACGTCTATACCAGACAGCGCGCCGTTGCTAGCGCGCAATTCAATGGTACCTTCGTTGCTTTGAACACCATTTTTCTCAGTAACAATTAGGTCTAAACCTAAGGTGCCAATACCACGCAATTGCTCCGAATCAATCGCATCTCTCAGCAATGGGCTGAGCTGTACAAGGTCGATGTCGTTCTTAACTCGCAAACTAGATGTGTCAGCTAATTGCTTAAATTCGATTGCTCCATCGAGTTTCCCTTCATACAGTTTGGCTCTTGGGGTTATCGATACATTGCCCGGAGTAGATTTGACAATCACATCAATGTGGGTCAACGCCACTCCGCCAGACACCAACTTGTTGGCTTTAAACGTGCCGTTAGCATCTACGCCTTTAAACAATGCCATCGGCACTGCTAGAGCCTCGCCTCCACTGACTTCGTCCTCGCCTTCAACGTCTTCTGGAAGGTAAGAATCAAGGTTCAAGTCACTGAGATTTAGATCAAACTTAAGCTTGGGTTTTTCAAAATTAACCACCGAGGCCGAACCGCTTAATTCAGTATTATCCAAATTGATCACTAGATTTTGAACCAATGCCCCTTCTAAACTTCCTGCAAAGTCGGCTTTTAAACCTACGGCCTTTAACACTTGAGAGTCGCTCGGCTCAAAATCTAATTCAAATGTTTTCACCAATTCTCGTGCGTCAAAGGACGGAATCTCTAGGCGGCCGGTGGCACTGGGTAAGTCGATAAATTTTTTAACACTCAAATTTGAGACCAGCGCTTTGACATTTTCGTATTCAATATCGATTGACTCAACCGCTGCGATTTGAGAGTCAATATTTGCCACTAATTTGGGCACCCTTGCTTGAAGGCTCTGCTCACCCTTCAGAAAGAACTCAATTCCTGACAGCTCGACTTGGCCGTTTTGAGCATAGCTCATTGTTTGAGAGGCCACTTCAAACTCATATTCACCCTGCCGAATCAGCGCGACGACGTCAACCGCGGAGAGTTCAAAGGTGTTAGTATTGATAAGTGCCTTGGTGGTGAGATCGAAAATGGTACGGTCAGGCGATGTGGAATCAAGCAGTTCCCCCGTTGCTCTAACTTCGGCCAAAGAATCACCAATTAAATTACCCGTAGTAAGGTTTAGGTTTCTAAACTCGGTGACACTGCCTTCCTGACGGTCATCAATTACCACGGTGCCTTCGCTTATTTCAACACCTTGAATCGCCAAAGCAACTACGGCTGTAGCGGAATCGTCTTGAGCTTCGTCCGCTCCCTCATCGCTTAAACCCGAGAAACTGTCTAGGCCGCTCTTTAAGGTGACTAATTTAATCATTGGCCGTTCAAAAACCACGGTGTCGACTTCAACTTTCTTACTCAGAAGTGGGGCAAGTTTCACTCTAAGTTGGGCGGTATCGACCGACACCATATCTCCATCAATGCCTACAGGCTGAGACAAAGTGAGGCCCTGAGTTTTCACACCTAACCATGGAAATACCGTTATCGTCAGATCACCATTCAGGCTCAAATTTCTACCGGTTTTGTCCTTTACTATGTCTGACAACTCATCTTTATAGTCGTTCGGGTCGACAACGTTAGGTAAAACGATGACCGCTAATAATATTAGCAATGCGAGGGTTAGAGCGAGGCCACCAAGCCATCTGAGGAACTTCAACATGGGTATTCCGAAAACGTAATTTGGGTTAATGCTAACAGTAAAATCCAGTTTACCGAATTAAGATGAACTAAACATTAATGGCGACACCGAAGACCGAAAGAACCATCGCTAGCATTGTCTTGTTCAATCTTATCGTGCTTGAGAACTGCTCGATCAGAACGCTACCATTTGCTCGTACGCGGTGCGCA
>CAYQVT010000252.1:0-5145 GCA_964420885.1 uncultured Gammaproteobacteria bacterium | reverse complement strand
GTTGCTGACTCGGCATTTATTATTAATCACCTGTCCAAAAAACACCAAATCGAAATGGACTCTTGGCTTAGCAATGAACAACGCGCAGAGGCTCATCTCATTAGTAAATCGCTCGAGGAAAATCTTTATTGGTGCTTAGTCTCATCTCGCTGGGCCAACGAAGATACATGGCCAAGTGTTCGAAAACAATTTTTTGATTCATTGCCGTTTCCACTGGATAAAATAGTTCCAATGGTCGCCCGCAAGGGAACCATCAAACGACTTAATGGTCACGGCATGGGGTCCCACAGCGTTGATGAAGTTCTGGATATTGCCAACGATTCCTTTATCAGCCTCTCTGTGTTGCTCGGCGACCAAACCTTTTTTTTCGGAGACAATGTTAGTTCCTTAGATATCGTTGCGTTCGCACAACTCAGTTCGTTCACACTCTCTTCGCTCGACAACCCGATGAATCGAGCAGCTCGAGAGCATCGCAACTTAGTCGAGTTCTCCAAGCGGATACATGACAAGTACCTTCAAATACTTCCTCCTGAATACGCAGCTGGCTAGTAGCCTTTTTAACGCTATTTCTGGATTATATTTCGCGAGCAACTAGCTTCGATTCAACTGATGTATCGATTTACTCAATAATGTCTATTTTAGCCCTATTACCTTAGCCTATAGGGCAAGCGAAATTGCCATTTCTGATACCGGATAAATAGCTCTTAGACCCCGTAAACTCTTTTATTTATCGAACAAAACTCGATATAGTATCGACTCCTAAAAAGAGATTCGTCAATGCCGCAAAACCAATCACTCCGCCGAAATAAAATTAGCCTTATGGACACCACTTTGCGTGACGGTGAACAAACTCAAGGCGTTTCATTTGCACCCGCGGAAAAACTAAGCCTCGCGCAAGCTCTGCTTGGCCGGCTGCATGTCGACCGTATAGAAGTTGCGTCGGCTGGAGTATCTCAAGGAGAACAGGAAGCGGTCAGAAAAATAAACACATGGGCGGCCAACAATGATCACTTAGAAAAGGTCGAAGTACTGGGGTTTGTCGACCTGAACCGCAGTGTTGATTGGATAATCGGCGCCGGCGGAAAGGTTATAAATTTACTCGCCAAGGGCAGTGAAAAACACTGTTTAACGCAACTACGCCAACAACCAGAGCAACATATCGACCGAATCAAACAAACCGTTGAATATGCGCATTCTCAAGATGTGAGAGCAAATATTTATCTCGAAGATTGGTCAAATGGCTATGTTGACTCACCTGACTATGTTTATCACTTGGTTGACTCACTTAAAGATTGTGGCTTTGGCCACTTTATGTTGCCTGATACTTTGGGTGTTATGTCGCCCAGTGAAGTCAGCGACGCAATCGGCGACATGGTGACTCGCTTTCCTGAACTCGCGTTTGACTTTCATCCACATAACGACTACGGCCTCGCAACGGCAAATGTAATGGCGGCTGTCGACGCTGGAATCCACGCCATTCACTGTACGGTTAATTGCTTAGGCGAACGCGCTGGTAACGCCTCCTTGGCCGAAGTATCTGTCGTATTACGCGACAAAATGGGCATCGAATTAAATATTGACGAACAACATATTGTTGATATAAGCCAAATGGTTGAAAGTTTTTCCGGTAAATTTGTTTCTGGCAATGCTCCAATTCTAGGCAAAGACGTGTTTACACAGACCGCAGGAATTCACGCCGACGGCGATAAAAAAGGCAACCTCTACGTTACCAAACTATCCCCTGAACGTTTTGCCCGTAAGCGCACCTACGCGCTCGGCAAACTAGCTGGCAAAGCATCGCTGGAGAACAATCTCGACGAGCTTGGCATCAAACTCAGCGCCGATGATCAAAAAAAGGTCTTGCAGAAAGTCATTGAGCTAGGCGACTCGAAACAAACAGTTACCTCGGAAGATTTACCGTTTATTATTGCCGACGTACTAGAAAGCAAAGATTCTCAACGAATTGTTTTGGTCGACTGCAAAACCTCCAGTCGACTAAACGGTGAGTCTGAAACTCAGCTAAGTATCAGTATTGATGGGGTAGTACACCATGAGACAGGGCAAGGAAACGGCGCTTACGACGCTTTCGCCGACGCCTTAGATAAGATTCTGGTTGAGTACCCTGATTTATGCCGCCCCAAGTTACTTGACTACCAAGTTCATATACCAAAGGGCGGTAAAACCAATGCCTTAACTGAGGCGAGCATCACCTGGCAACTAGAGAATACTCGAAAGATGACAACCCGAGGGGTAGATTCAAACCAAGTCGTCGCTGCCATGCACGCGACCTTAAAAGCCATCAATGCAATTGCAGAATAAACGTTAGCTCGTTCTATTTAACCTACACCCCTATGTCAAAAACAAATTACATTCTGCTAATCGTAAGCGCAATCGCTCTGGTTTGGGGAGTACGCTTAGAACTGATCGAACTGTTCGCTGTGCAAACCCCTTATTGGGACGATTGGGGTATGGGAGGCTACGTAACTCGAGCACACGTAGATGGCTTTGAGTGGTCGAGCCTTCTTCGAAACGCCAACGAACACCGTATGACCTTTAATAGAATTTGGTCTATAGCACTTTTCAGCATGAATCAGGAACAGTGGGACCCGATAGTTTGGATGCTTTCAAACGCATTGATCTGGGCTATCTCCGGTGCCGTACTAATTGCTATCATTCAAAAAAATGCTCCGACCAATAACCGAGTCGTATTAATCATATTTGTGCTGGTTTTATGGGTTATCCCGTTCTCAATCGTTAACGTCCTATGGGGTATTCAAACTCACACCTACACCATGATTCTGTTTTCTGTGCTGGGCTGTTGGTGGGTCACTGATAGGGTATTCAGCCTGAAATGGTTTCTCGGCCTTTTAAGTCTGGCGGCAGCAACATTAACATTAGCAGGCGGAACATTCGCCTCGGTTGCGGTTATTGGCGTGAGCCTTATCGCGTTCATTGCGGCGCGCAAGAGCACCGATAGAAAAGCACATTTAATAACCGCTGTTGGCGCCATATTGCCAGCCATCATCGGTCTCTCTTTAATTGCATCTCTCAATCGACCAGAATCACAAGGTCTGGTAATCGGTGATGCGGCCATTACTTTTTTAAAAACAATGTCGTGGCCAGACGTAAGACATATTTATCACGCACCGATCTTTGCCATACCCATCGTCATTCTACTCGTACAGATTTTCCGACACGGTATTACTCCGAGTCGTTTTGCACAATTCGCGTTGTCCCTTTTCGCTTTTATTGTTGTAGTTGCATTGGCGGTTGCGTACGCCCGAGGTGCTGGTGGAATCGGACCGGCTCGGCGCTACTTTGAATATTTGTCACTGATACCATTGTCAAGTTTTATGGCTTTATGCGTCATATCAAATGGTGTTTATCGAATAAACGCAAAAGCTGCGACAGCTATTTTCGCCTTGTTTATAACAGCGTTCATCGCGGGTATGCCAATGCAATTCAAGGCGATACATTTCACATTAACAGAAAGGGCAACCTTAAAAGCAGCGCAGACGCATATCACCTCGCGCTATCTTAATACCGGCAACCCTGATGAGTTATACGGTCACCCTCACCGCCACGCGCCGTTCCCAAACATTAAGATGTTTCAAGGTATTTTAGACGAGTTGGCGAGCGCTGATTCCTTACCATCTTCGTTACAACCGCAGCCGGACCTCCAATGGCACCCTGAAGTCGGAGAATCAGAACGGTCAAATAGTGCATTTATTCGCAATGGCGCAAATGTTGAAATCGATGGGGTAATCGGCTCTGACCATTTGGGTGAACCGGCTTATGGCTCTTATAATCCTGAATTAGGTGGTGAACTCGCTACGGGAACCTTTGTAAGTGCCACCGTTAGAATTACGCGATCCTTTGCCGAAATCAGCTATATGGGTAATTTTAACGGTAATAATATGAGCATCTCGCTCGAAAATGTGGAAACTGGTAAACTGTATCAGATAAAACCAACAAGCTATCAATCTCGGTACACTTCTTGGCCGCATCCTAAAGTTTGGTCGACCACATATTTCAAGATTCCTCGCGGCTACTACAACATAATAGCGACAGACAACGATCCAGAATCATGGTTTGCTTTTGGTTCACCTCGCTCTGTAGGACGCCTAAGTTACTACGCGCAACAACTAAATGGTTACAGCCATTGGATTTGGAAGGTAGCTCTCTTTATGCTGTTGTTTTCTTTGCGCGATTCGTTACGAAATTTATTTTTATCACGCCAGCCAACGGCCTAATTCAAACACAATGACTGAAGACCAAGCGATTCGAGACGTCAACAATGTAGTAGTAACACCCTACTTCGAAGATCTTGCTGCAGCGCAGTTTTGCAAAGAGCTATCGGAAAATCTATCCACTGGGGATCACGTTATTATTGTTGATGATGGATCAATAAATATACCCTTTGATTCAGGTCATCTAAGTGACAATGGGCTGAGTGGTCAAATCGTCAGGCTCACGCGCAATGTTGGTCATCAAACAGCGATTACATGCGGTATAAACGTTGCTTTAGATAAACTTAATTTCAAGTCCTTGATAATTCTAGATTCTGATGGTGAGGACCGCCCGCAAGACATTGCTCAGTTGGTGTCGGCCTTACGCACAAACGAAACAACAGCAGATGCCGTGGTAGCTACAAGGAAATCGAGAATTGAATCAACTACGTTTAAAGTATTTTACCGTATTTATCAGTCATTCTTTCGGCTGTTGGTCGGTCGAAAAATCCAATTCGGAAATTTTATGGCCTTAACCCCCGAGGCGGTAAGACGCTTAGCGCGCTACCATGAAACCCCAATGCATGTGGCAGCGTCTTTGATCAATTCCCGATTGAGAATCAAGTTAGTTTCGATTCACCGAGGCGCACGCTATGCGGGTAACAGCAGCATGAACCTCGTGTCATTGACGCTTCATGGCTTGCGTTCAATCATGGTCTTTTCTGAAACCGTGTTGGTTCGGATCACTCTATTTTGTGTATTATTCGCGGCCGTAATTGTAGCCACCATGTTATTGATGGTGATCATAAAACTGATGGGATTAGCAATTCCCGGCTGGTTTTCGACAATTGGTGGTATTTTGGTATTGCTATTAGTTCAAGTCGCCATTATGAGCTTAGTAGTTTTACTGTCTGCC
>CAYQVT010000251.1:0-5170 GCA_964420885.1 uncultured Gammaproteobacteria bacterium | reverse complement strand
AAGAATATAACCGATCGCCTCAATTGGTAAGCCCACTTGGGAAAAAACGAGAGTAAGCATTACCAGTCCAACTGACGGTACCGCCGCGGTGCCAATTGATGCCAGTACCGCCGTTACGACTACGGTCACGTATTCAGTGATACCAAAGTCAACGCCGTATAAATTTGCAATAAACACCGTCGCTACGCCTTGCATCATTGCCGTGCCATCCATGTTGATGGTGGCGCCAAAGGGTACGCTAAATGCTGATACTGACTTGTCTACGCCAATCCGCTGTTGGACCGTTCTTAACGTTACTGGAATGGTCGCGCCAGAGCTTGAGGTACTGAACGCAAACATTTGAGCGTTTCGAATCTTTTTCAAAAACATGCCGATATCCAAGCCAGTGAACGCTTTAAGTAAGATCATCTGTGTGACAAAGGCATGGAACAATAATGAAAATAATATGACCACAAAATAACCAGAAACTTGGTATACGATATCCATACCGAGTTCGGCGACCGCCTTGCCGACCAAACAAAATACTGCGTAAGGAGCAAACACCATAACCATATCGATCATACGCATAACCAGCACGTTCATTTGTTCAATAAACTTGATCACATCGGGTGAATTTTTCGCCTCTATAAGTAATGCCACGCCGAAGAAAATTGAGAAAAATATAATTGCGAGCATATCGGCGTTTGCCATCGCCTGAATGACATTCGATGGGACAATCGCGATTAAAATTTGGGTGAACGATTTACTCGCTTCCTTGCCCTCAAACGCACTTTCTAAGGGGATATCCAAGCCGGTGCCTATTCCGGATAGCGCGGCTAATGTTATTGCCGTTGTAATTGCAATTGCCGTCGTTGCGACGTACAAAGCAAATGATTTGGTACCAATTTTTCCAAGCAGTCGAATGTCTCCAATACCCAATATGCCGGGAATTAACGAGAACAATACCAACGGCACTATTAGCATCTTTAATGCATTAACGAATAGTCCTCCGCCTATTTTAAATAGCCCATTAATTATGTACTCATTTATCCAAGGTACGTTACTTAGGCCGAATAAATTAAGAATCAGGCCGGCAACCAAACCTAGACCGAGGGCGAGCAGTACTTTATTTGCTAAATTCATATTTTATAATTGAGGGTGGTTTTATGATTATTATTGGCGTTAATGCAATATATAATACTATGAGCTCCGCGGGCGAATTATCCTCTATCTTTTAATACTTAAGAACTGATGTTGCGATACTGCTTTTTACATTGGGATAAAAAAAAGCCACTATGCGTTTAGGCATAGTGGCTTTCTTACTAAGTTTTTAAGGCTTGTTCTATTTGAGGAATTTACTCGCCAAGCTTGCCAAGCCTCCAACGCCACCGACTGCATCTAGAAGATTACCACCACTGGATGATTTGTCGACAACTTGAGGTAGCATGTTTTGTAGGCCGCGAAGAAGGTCATTTTGATCTGCTCCCAATTGTTGCGCAGCATTTTGAATTTTATCGGAACCTAGCATACTTTCAATTTGTGAACGAGAAATATGCGCGTTATCGCCATCGCCTAACCACGATTGCGCGATATCGGTTAGCCCGCTATTTTGTAAATTACCCACTAACGAACCTAGATCAATACCTGAATTACCAGAGCCGCCTAAAAGACCGCCAATCACGTTCTCGATCATGTCGTTGTTTCCACCGGCTTCGCCGCCCAATTTTGACGCTAAAAGTTGCGTCGCCAATTTCATCATATCCATGTCGTATTCCTCAAATTGCTGATGGTTAGTGCGACCCGTCTCAGTCGCTGGTATTACTAGTATGAAGCCGACAAACGAAATTGCAATCGATTCCCAGGTCTAGGCACAGTTTTTTACAAACGTAGTCTTAGAATATGCATGCTAAAAACAATGGTGAAAAACGTTGAAACCATTGAAACTGTTTGATATTGTCGCGCTCCTAGATTTTTAGACGCGTAGCTCAGTTGGTTAGAGCACCACCTTGACATGGTGGGGGTCGGTGGTTCGAATCCACTCGCGTCTACCAGTTTTAAATGAAAAGCGCGAAATACTTGTTGTTTGGCGCTTTTTATCGTTGTTTCCGTGCGATTTTGTCGCTTTTAGTCGGGGCAGCTATTGAGGCGAGAATAAAACCATTTTAAAATTCGCTTCCTATTTAAATGAAGATGTCATACGCGTCCGATTTTTAATCTATTAAAATGTCGTGTGCATTTTGATAAAGCCGCAGGGCCAGTGATTTCGCTGATCGATTTTACCGGCAAACTGCAAATTTGAACTAAGTTAGAGGTATTACCATAGCCATTAAGAAAAAACAGCGTCTGAACGATAGTATCACGGCGCCGCGTATTCGATTGATCGATCAAAACGGCGAGCAAGCGGGAATCGTTGATCGTGCAACAGCATTAGAGTTGTCAGATAAAGCTGGCTTAGATTTGGTTGAAATTTCGCCGAATGCTGACCCTCCAGTATGTCGCATAATGGATCATGGTAAGTTTTTGTATGAAGACAGCAAGCGCAAAGCAGCGGCTCGCAAGAATCAAAAACAAACACAAGTAAAAGAGATAAAGTTTCGCCCGGGTACCGACATAGGCGATTACAATATTAAACTTGGAAAGCTTCAAAACTTCCTAAGTAACGGTGACAAAACGAAAGTTACGATTCGTTTTCGTGGTCGAGAAATGGCACATAAAGATCTCGGTATGGACTTGCTTAAGCGGGTCGAGACCGATTTAGAGGAATATGGCTCAGTTGAGCAATTCCCTAAGTTAGAGGGCCGTCAGATGGTGATGGTTCTTGGACCACTTAAAAAGTGAATTATTTAGTTAGGTTTGTGCTTAGCTAAAAAATTGACCATTCAAAAGCGAGTATTTTGCAGAGAATGTTCGATGAACGGGCCGACTGAAATTATTCAGTCGTGAGCTCACCAAAGAGCCGAAAAGAAGTAAAACTTTTAAACTTCGTTCGGTTATTAGATAACGGCTAAAATCTCGGATTAAGCGAGATTAAAACAGTGCTAGTAGCACTTGGAGAAACCATGCCTAAAATTAAAAGTAATAGTGGCGCCGCAAAGCGCTTCAAAAAAACGGGTAGCGGAAAATTTAAACGCTCTCAATCTCACTTACGTCATATTTTGACTAAGAAGTCGACGAAACGTAAACGTCATTTACGTCATCAGACTACAGCTACGGCTGCTGATGCGAAGTTGATTCAACGTATGTTGCCATACTCATAACTGGAGAATTGAGAAATGCCTAGAGTAAAACGCGGCGTCACCGCCCGAGCAAAACACAAGAAAGTCATCGCCCAAGCTAAGGGCTATCGTGGACGTAATAAAAATGTTTTTCGTGTAGCTAAGCAAGCTGTAACACGTGCAGGTCAATACGAGTATCGTGACCGTCGTCAACGAAAGCGTCAATTCCGTCGTCTATGGATCACACGTATCTCAGCGGCGGCTAAATTAAATGGTATCAACTATAGCCGTTTTATTAACGGTCTAATGAAAGCGGACATCGAACTGGATCGTAAAGTGCTTGCCGACATCGCAGTGCACGATGCAGCGGCGTTTGCACAATTGGCTGAAAAAGCGAAAGCTGCCTTGGCTGCCTAAGCGATTGTAAGGCTCTGATTTTTCAGAGACTATCTATCTATAAAGAGGAAGGCCAGTGGTCTTCCTCTTTTGCTATCTACTCTTTCAAACTATTGGTTATTTTTTTACTTAGAAACTAGACCATTAGTAGTCAAGAGCCGACAAATAAGACGCTGTCTCTAAACTAACTACACATCTATGACCGATTCACTTGATTCAAATCTACAGAGCATACTTGAGAAGGCCCAAAACGCCATCGCTGCTTCGGATAATCCCGCTCAACTAGACGAGTTGCGCGTTAATTATCTGGGCAAAAAAGGCGAATTAACAAATCAATTGAAGCAAATAGGCAGCTTACCTCATGAGGAGCGACCAATATTTGGCGATAAAGTGAATGCGGTTAAACGTGAAGTAGCCCAAAGTATCAATAACAAAAAGGCCGAGCTTGATGCGCTGGCCTTAGCGGCCGCCTTAGAAGCAGAGAAAATAGATATTACTCTACCTGGCCGTGGAATTGGGAGCGGCGGCATTCACCCAGTAACGCGCACAATGCAACGAATCGAAGACATTTTTGTGGCTATGGGCTTTGGAATAGCTACTGGTCCAGAAATTGAGGACGATTTTCATAATTTCGAGGCCTTGAATATTCCGCCTGAGCACCCAGCACGAGCCATGCATGATACCTTTTATGTCGAAACTGGCGAAGGAGAAGGGGCACATCTACTACGGACCCATACTTCTCCAGTACAAGCTCGTTATATGTTGAGCGAAAACCCCCCGATTAATATTATCGCCCCTGGTCGAGTTTATCGTTGTGATTCTGATGTCACCCACACACCGATGTTTCACCAAGTGGAAGGTTTGATGGTTGATGAAGGCATTTCGTTTGCAGATTTAAAAGGCGTATTAACGCACTTTTTACAGCAGTTCTTTGAGGCAGATTTGAAAATTCGTCTGCGCCCATCGTATTTTCCGTTTACTGAACCATCGGCGGAAGTTGATATCAGTTGCGTTTTTTGTACTGATGATCAAGGTGAAACTAAAGGTTGTCGTATCTGTAAACATACAGGTTGGATAGAAGTCCTGGGAAGCGGTATGGTTCATCCAGAAGTATTCGGACATGTTGGTATTGATTCAGAAAAATATACCGGTTTTGCGTTTGGTTTGGGCGTAGAGCGTCTTACTATGTTGCGCTATGGAGTGACCGATTTACGCCTTTTCTTCGATAACGACTTAACATTCCTGGAGCAGTTCAAATGATTATTAGCGAACAATGGTTACGCGACTGGGTGCGTGTTGATTTAGATGCCCAAGAAATTGCCGATTGCCTCACCAATGCAGGTCTTGAAGTTGATGGGGTCGATAGACTTTCAGCCCCGATTGAAAATTTGGTGGTAGGAAAAGTGATCAGTGTTGAGAAACACCCCGACGCCGATCGCCTGAACTGTACAACCGTGGATATTGGCACCGAAGTGCTTGGTATAGTCTGTGGCGCAGCGAACGTTCGGCCAGAGCTGATGGTAGCGGTGGCTACGGTCGGGGCGATGTTACCGAATGGCATGAAAATTAAAAAAGCCAAA
>CAYQVT010000250.1:0-5200 GCA_964420885.1 uncultured Gammaproteobacteria bacterium | reverse complement strand
CGCTTTTAGCATCGACATCGCCGAATCTTTATTGCGATGCTGTGACCGGTCACTTTGACATTGTACGACAATGCCAGTCGGTTCATGCGTTAATCTCACCGCTGAATCAGTCTTATTCACATGTTGCCCTCCTGACCCGCTAGCGCGATAGGTATCAATGCGCAAGTCAGAGGGGTTTATGTCGACCTCTACTCGATCATCGATCTCAGGGTAGGCAAACAAGGACGCGAAAGAAGTATGCCGTCGACTACCGGAATCGAATGGGGATTTTCTAACCAGACGATGAACACCCGTTTCAGTGCGTAAAAAACCAAAGGCATATTCGCCGCTAATTTTAACTGTCGCGCTCTTTATCCCTGCCACATCGCCTTCGGACAATTCGATGATTTCAGCTTTAAACCCTTGTGAATCGACCCAACGCAAGTACATACGCAGTATCATATTGGCCCAATCTTGCGCTTCTGTGCCACCCGAGCCCGATTGGATATCAATAAAAGCATTGTTTGCATCCATAGGCCCAGAAAACATGCGTTGAAATTCTAAGATCGCCAGATCTGACTCAATGGAATCCAAGTCTGCACTTACTTCATCAGCAAGATCTTGGTCCTGTTCTTCAACCGCGAGTTCAAGCATCTCCAGGCTGTCGGCGACCCCGCTGGTCACTTTACTAAGAGTTTGTACAATTTTCTCTAGCGTTGATTTTTCTTGACCCAATTTTTGCGCAAATTCCTGATCTTCCCAAATGGAAGGGTCTTCCATTTGACGCAACACCTCTTCTAGACGTTCAGATTTGGTGTCGTAGTCAAAGGTACCCCCTGAGCAACGTGCCACGTTGACCAAGATCTTTAGCTTTTTCGAAAAGAGGATTGAGTTCCATAATGAGTATGCTTGTTTTTTTCAGCCTCGAAAGATACCGGAAAACCGCTTTTGACACTAGGTGATGGTTAGAATAGTTAGTCTTGTTTAGTGATTTTCTGCACGCTAGCCCAGGTTCGTAACCACGGCCCATGTTGTTGCAATGTGGTAGGTAGGTTTTGACGTGCGAAGCTCGCCTTGTCCTTGCTATCAAATGAACCATAAACCAATTTATAAAAGAGTTCACCGCCCTTAGAGTCCAAAAAATAGGCTGCCCTTGACTCCAGACCATGCTCACCAATGAAATTGAATACTTGTTCTTTGTGTTTAAACGCCAGTAATTGAATTGTCCAGTTCTGAGCTCGCTGTTTATTAATCCAAGTTTCGGATTGAAAACGGCTATAACTAGCATCGGAAGTATCATTCGAAACGGGCTCTAAGCTCTGTAGTTTTTGACTCGCAGCAGCCTGATTTAAACCAAGATAACGCTTTGCAGGTGCATACCCGGCGTTCGCCGCTCGACGAATCAACAAAATCGCTTTGTCGTCAGAGCCACCACGTTCTAGCATTCGTTGTGCAAGATGGTAGCCTGCCGGCGCATAGCCATTTTCAGCACTCAATCGATACCAATTAAGCGCTTTCTCAATAGTGGCATTTTCCAATTTTCCTTGTTCGTGTAAAAAACCCAAATTAAACATAGATTTAGCGTCTTTTAGATTGGCTGCATTCAGCCAGTGCTTCTGCGCTAGCTTAAATTCTCCTTGCATATACGCCGTCAACCCATCTTGATAATCACTCGCCAAACTACTAAGTGGCAAACTAAGACCTATAATAATGCAAGGCAATTTAAAAATTGTTATATACGCTCGCAGCATGACCATCACATTATTTGCACAAAGTAGACAAAAAAGAGGCTGGTTACAACCAGCCTCTTCAGAATAACCAAGAATCCTCAGAAACGGGCTACATATTGTAGCCCGTTTCACCGTGCTGAGCTACGTCTAAACCTTGTTGCTCCGTTTCCTCATCGGCTCGTAATGGCGTAACAACAGCGATAAGTTTTAATAATATATACGACACAATCGCTGCGTAGGCAGCTGTCACAAGCACGCCTAATACTTGTACACCCATTTGACTGCCCAAGGCCATACCATCTGCGTACCCAGCGCCACCAAAGGCAGCTGATACAAACACCGCTGCCAAAATAGTACCCAAGGCACCACCCACTCCGTGAACAGGGAAGACGTCTAACGAATCATCGATTTTCAAACGGCTCTTAATTAATTGAGTGGCAAAATAACAAACCGTTCCACCGCTTAAGCCAATAAGTACGCCGCCGATCGGCCCAACAAAACCGGATGCGGGTGTTATCGTACCTAGACCGGCCACCATACCGGTAACGATTCCTAGAACACTGGGTTTTTTGAATCGAATCCATTCAATTGTCATCCAGGCTAAAGAGCCTGCCGCGGCACTGAGATGAGTCACTAGCATTGCCATGCCGGCGCCTCCATTAGCCGCCACGGCAGAACCGCCGTTGAAGCCAAACCAACCAAACCAAAGCATGCCAGCACCAACCACTGTTAGTGTTAAGCTGTGTGGTGTCATCGGCTTTTGGGGGAAACCTTTGCGGTTACCGATCACTAATGCTACGACCAGAGCGGTGACACCGGCAGTGATGTGTACCACGGTACCGCCCGCGAAATCGAGTAGGCCCTTCTCAGCTAACCAACCACCGCCCCAAACCCAATGGGTGACTGGCACATAGACGATTAGACCCCAGAGAACCGAAAACAAAAGCATTGCAGAAAAATTCATGCGCTCAGCAAAACCGCCAACAAATAATGCCGGTGTGATCATAATGAAAGTCATCTGGAAAACAACAAATACTGACTCAGGAATGGTTCCAGACATAGAGTCAAAGGTTACACCTATCAAAAATGCCTTATCTAGATTGCCGATCCACGCCCCGTCTCCACTAAACGCTAGACTATAGCCGACCGCAAACCACAAGAGCGACATAACACAAGCGATTGAAAAGCATTGCATTAGTACTGACAAAACGTTTTTACTCCGAACCAAACCGGCATAAAATAACGATAAACCCGGAAGAAGCATGAATAAAACCAGTGCCGACGATGTAAGCATCCAGGCTGTATCGCCGGTATCGAGCTCTTGGGCTAAGGCTACCGAAGGCAAGGCTATGCTTGCTAGCAAGCCTGCCAGCATAATGCGAAATTTCATCATAATGTTCCTTTGGTTAAATTGTATTATTGTTAGTTTTATTAGATTGCGTCAGAACCCGTCTCACCAGTACGAATGCGAATCACGTCGTCCAATGCGGTTACAAATATTTTTCCGTCGCCAACTTTATTACCTTTAGCCGATTCAACAATCGCGTCGATTACTTTGTCTAATACATCGTCGGCCACCGCCACTTCAATTTTTGTTTTTGGAATAAAATCAATGGCGTATTCAGCCCCACGGTAAATCTCCGTGTGGCCCTTTTGACGACCAAAGCCTTTGACCTCCGATACCGTCATGCCCATCACACCGATTGCAGACAGCGCATCTTTAACATCGTCTAGTTTAAACGGGCGGATAATAGCGGTTACTAATTTCATGCATAGCTCCTTTTTATTGTGTGTTTAGCGAATTATTGAGGTATGTCGACCTAATTTCTGAGGTCTCGAATAGTAATAAATTAGTGCTTAGAATAATAGGCACGCAAGTGGACTAAACGCCAATTCTGCTTTTTGCGGCGGCGTATTCCGATTTTAATCGCGTTACGCGCTCAGAAACTGCGTCAATTTCATCAACCGCACCGATGCCTTGGCCACAGCCCCAGATATCTTTCCAGGCTTTTGTGTCAGAACTTTGGTCAGTTAGTTTTTGCATTGCGGCGATATCGCCTTTGGGCAAATCGTTAGGGTCCATACCCGCGGCCGCGATACTCGGCGCTAAATAATTGCCTGATACACCTGTGAAATAATCCGAATAAACAATGTCACTGGCATCACTATCGACCACCATCTGCTTATATTCTTGAGCAGCGTTAGCCTCATTAGTTGCAATGAATGCAGAACCGATATACGCAAAGTCTGCACCCATAGCTTGTGCCGCTAAGACTGAATCGCCAGTGGCGATACAACCAGATAAGGCCAGCGGACCATCGAACCACTCTCTGGTTTCCTGAATAAAAGCGAACGGTGATAGAGCGCCTGCATGACCGCCCGCTCCTGCCGCGACCGCGATTAATCCATCGGCGCCTTTATCAATGGCCTTCTTGGCAAAACGCTGATTAATAACGTCATGCAAAACGATACCGCCGTAAGAATGCGCGGCGGAATTGACATCTTCATTGGCGCCAAGTGAGGTAATAATTATGGGTACTTTATACTTAACACAAAGCTCCATATCTTCATGCAAACGTGCATTGGTCTTAAATACAATTTGATTAACTGCGAACGGGGCCGCTGGAGTGTCTGGATTAGCTTGATTATAACGATCCAATTGTTCAGTAATTTCTTGTAGCCAACGTTCAAACTCGCCTTCACCACGCGCATTTAATGCTGGAAATGAACCGACGATTCCAGCTTTACATTGTTCAATAACCATCTCCTTACCTGAAAGTATGAACATCGGTGCTGCAATCACCGGCAACTGGAGGTTTTGAAACACTGAAGATATAGCCATTAACGTCTCGCTGTTGGATTAGAAATTTAATTGCACCATTTTATAGCAGCTAGTCGGTCAGGTTAATAGTAGATAAATCGCTGGATCGACCTTTAGCTAAAAATACTGAGTATTTTGTAAACCAATATACTGGCACTAGAATCGCAAATATCAATTCGTTCATACGACACTTAACAAAACTCCTTAATGCCCGTTAGGGTTTAGCACGGCTAATTGAAGGTAGACTTAATCTTTTTAAGATAATCATTGATTTAGTGTCTCTAGTGTGACAAATTATAGATGAGGTTATCGCGCAAACCTCTTTTAGTTCGAGTCGTATCCAGCATGCCCTTACCCCTATCTTTCTGGATGCGGCTCGGCAAACTAAAAGCGTGCTACGACTGAATGTGCTAAGAATATATGCGCTAGAACTAAGAGCATCGTTATATTAAGTTTATCGTAGCTCAAGGAATCCCAGCCACAAGCAAATTATTGGAAAGGACATCAACAAAGATATTACATGGAACGGTTTTGTCGGCGCAAATGCTCGTATTTAATTCAGGCTAACCCGAAAACGCGTACCTGATGTAGATTCTATATCGTCAATCATCAATTGGCCTTCATAGGCTTCGACAATGCCTTTAACTATGTGCAGGCCCAGTCCATGTCC
>CAYQVT010000249.1:0-5212 GCA_964420885.1 uncultured Gammaproteobacteria bacterium | reverse complement strand
CGGCGATCATCGCCCCTTCTCGATCTGAGCTTATGTATTGATCAACGGCATTATAGTAAACCGATTTATTCAATTGTTGGCCTGGGGCAAAGAAACGACGTTCAGAAATTGGCATTCCAACTTCATGCAAGGTTCGCTCACTCACATCGTGGTTCGGTGTGGTGACTAAAGTGTCTATTCGCACTCGTTCGATATCGTTGTTTCCGCGACTGAGAATTCGACCATCGCTGAATCGTGCCCAATAAATGAAATTGAAATCATCGGGGCGGCTGACTGGAATATTCGGCCGATCCTGAGCGTTATCGTTTCTGGACAATACGGCGTCGACACTTTCTATCGTTTGCCACACACCAGTGTCGTCAAGGTACTCCCTAATCAACGTGGTGCGAACATTTCGCTCTTCCTCTATACCAATATCAGTGATGCTTGCTACCAGTACAATGTCTTCACCCGATGTTAAGATATTATTGTTGAAAGGTTGCAAAATCGATAACTCCGGGGCAACGGTGTCATCGATACGTCCAACATTAACAACACTCGACTCAGCGGCTTGGTCACGAACATCAAAGGCCACGGCTTGCAATACAAATCCATCTACACCTAAGGGAGGCTCCACCGTCAGAGAGTAAAACCGTTCGCCTGCGCTCAAGCCGCTGTTGGTTAAATCACTTTGGAACACGGTTTGTATTGGGTCGTCGTTCAAATAGAAGGTGACTCTGTCAATTCCTTCTGGTCCGAGGTCGTCGCTTACCTCAGCCGTTACTAAGATATCTTGGCCATCAATGACAACTGCTCCGTCTAACGGCGCAACAATCTCTATACTCGGCGGCCGATCGGCAACAATTTGCAGTTGGCGCACTAACGATGGTTCGGAACGATTACCATCAAGGTCAACAGCGGTCGCGCGATATTCCAGTGTGCTACCAAGCTGACCGATCGGAGCCGTTACATTGAATTGAAATGGCGCGGCGCCATCAGTTGCCACAACTCTAAACCCTTGATCTGGGTCAGAACTTTGGCGCGAAAATAAAGTGACTGAGTCTACGCCAACTTCTGGGTCTGACGCGCTGACACTCACTACAAATCCTCGCCCCTCAGTAATACTTGAAACGGCACCTATATTATTACCTCGTTGATCGAGTACCTGAATGCCAGTAACTTCTGGGGGTGAATTTTCAACTAAGGTAACAGAACGAACTTCAATAGTTTGGTTGCCAGCTCCGTCTTGCGCGGTCATTCTCAATTGCATGTCAAGTTGCGACGGCAAACTATCTGATACGCCGACATATTCCGCAATAGACTCTACACTTATACTGCCAAAATATGGCGGTGTAATGAGCAACTCTTGCGCACGCAATTCGTCAGTTTGAAAATCGCCATCTTGATTGGCGTCGACAAACAACTCCAGTCTTAGCGTTGACACTCGAACGTTGTCTTGGGCTTCTATTTGATACGGAAAGCTTCTGTTTTCGGCTACCGTGGTGCCAAATTCTAGTGGCAAGATAACGTTTACTTCTGGGGCTACTTCGTCTTGATCGACCAATAAAGTCACTGTATTTGTCGCGTTGACGGTCCGTGGATCACCACTACGGCGCTGTTCAGTTACAGAAGCATTTAGCGTAATATTTCGCCCAGCTTGACCAAACGGAATTTCGAGAAGAAACTCATATGGGAATACCAAATCAGTGAAGGTTCTATCACCATTGATCAGGCCTTGCGCGTTGAGCGTCACTTGGTTGACGCCAACGTCATCAATGGCATTGACTTGAACCAATACGAATTCCCCTTCGGTGGCCGAATCTTTATCTTCAGGCTTGCCAATTACCACTTCGGGCGGTAAATCTTCGATAATTTCGATAACAATCGTTTCACTTGCTCGATGTTGATCTAAATCACCGAAGGCCGCTCCGTAAGTGTCGATGGCATCGACACTCAACTCGACTCGATTTGCGGCCGGGTCAGAACTATTAAACTCGGGCAGTTGCACGCTAAACGCATAAGGAGGTTGCCGCAATAGCAAATTTGCGATTTCGCTAGTAGCGCCCTGCGGCCCAGCCTGCGCCGTGAGTCTTAGCGAGTCTATTCCTACGTCGTCAAACGCATTCACGTTTACCGTTACGTCGGTTCCAGCTACCACTCGACCACCATCGAGCGGCGAAACGATATCGACAACCGGCCGTTCATCCAAGCGTACCGGAAAGCTAATATCTCTGACGCGTTCATTACGTGAAGTATCACGAGCAACCATTCGCACCCAAATATCGAAACGCTGAACATCATCGATGCTCAAACCATCAAAACGATCTGCGATCTGCATGAGTCTATCTACATGCACTAACTGATCGTACACCAAGGTGTCGATATTGTTGGGGGTTACAGGCTCATGATCCAAATCACGGATATCATTGATTGAGCGTATTGGTAAACCAAAGTCTAACTGTCGATATGAACCATCTATTAGTTGTGCGCCATAGCTCGTGAACACTTCAAGTTGCTCAACTTTAACGTTATCGAAGCCTCTGAAACTTGCATTGAAATCAGAAAATTCAGACGCGCCAAACCCTACATTGGGTTCTATTAAGGCTAATTCGGGACGTATATCGTCCGCCGCGCCTATAAAGCCGACACGATGGGTACCAACAGCACCGTCCGAATCTCTAATTTGAACACTCAGTTCGATTTCTTCGTTAAACCTAATTAGACCACTCGGTATGTTATAGGTCGTTTCAAACAGGACGAGGTTGTCGCTATCTGAACGTCCAAAATCCTGAGCTGTTTGGATACTGTATTTTTCTTCAAATGCATCAAAAATCGAATCGATCGCACGTGTGACTGACGCATTACTCGTATCTATGCTTGTTGTCGAACGTAAACGCTGGGTAGATGACAACTCGATTCCGTTTGCAAACAGGCGAACATCTTCCGTCGCTAATTGCCGGTCGTCGGCGGCCAGCAAACCGATTTCAACATTAAAGGTACCTGCTACAATCAACTGATCTTGAACCGGCTTGGTGATTCTGATCTCCGGCGCCACATTTGCGATCGGTTGAACCAAAAACCTGCGATTAACAACATTACCGGTATTATCTTCGACAACGAGTTCATATTCGGTTGGTTCAAATTGATTAAAATCGATTTCGACCCGCTGTCGGTTAACAAGTTTGGTCGGTAATTCAGGACATGAACTCGAAAAATCGCGTCTAAACTCCTCGGAGGTAGTTCCATCGCGATTAAAGCGATTAACAACGTACTCGGCTAGACCCGCATCGTCGCTTAGTTGTACATCCAGTGCAAAACGTTCGCCGATGCGCAGAAAAAATTCACTGACATTCAAACGTCCGGGGTCGGTAATGACGTTCTGATAGCGACCCGAGACTAAATAGTTTGAAAATTGTTGTATGACGATTTCAGGAGGGTTGTTCGCCGCCAACGGTAGCAATATCTGACTTGAACTGGACCGGTTACTACTATCATTCGCCACAGCACTCAATACGATACTGCCAGCCACCTGAGTAACGGGTACAGTGTATAAAAAGGTAAAGTTTGATGGCTGCTGGTACGTTCCAGACAATTGGAAATCAGCATTACGTCCATCTTCTAGATTAATACTGCTAACCAATTGAGTATCGTCGCTCGCCTCAATCTCTACTTCTATCGTTTGACCGGCGACAACAGCAACGCCATCAGTCGGTGACACGAAGAAAATGTTCGGGTCCACCTCATCTTCAACCAAACTAAGCTGATTAATCTTAATCGGATTAATGGCGCCTCTCTCATCAGAAAAACGGTCTGTCGCTGCGGCAAAGACACTTAAACTGGTAATATTCGGTATTGCTCTCGACGCGTAATACTGATTGATCAGGTCTTGGGTGTCGTCAACGTCATGAGGTGACGATGCACTAAGAATACCGGTGCCCGAGATGGTTCCTGCATCTTTAATCAACAATTGCAAAGATGAATGGCGACTTGCAAGGTGGTCGATTCCATCATCCTGAAAACTCAACACGGGCGGTTGCTCGGACAAATTAATGAGGATCGTTTTCAACAAAAGATCGCCGCTCGCAAGCCCTTCAATAATTGGCGTAATTTCCAAACGACTACTGTCCGAATAGGGTTGAAGCGATAGAACACCATTAGTAGCTACCAAATCTTGAGCAGTTACAATATCTTGCTGATGTTGAGCTAGACATATCTGGGTCGAAAACGACTGAATTCGATAACCTACAGACAGCCCTTCAACGTCGAGTTCTAGCGAGTCAAAATTGTTAGAAACGTTGGTTACAAGCTGACTCTTAGAATCATTAAAACGCCATACAACATCACCATTTAATCTAAGTTCACCGTTCAGCCCATTTGCTTCTGGGTAATTAAATTCCCACCATTGCGGCGCAATAACGGCTTCTTGAGGTTGATTCTCTTGTTTAACATTAAATGTAAGCTGTCGGTCATCACCATTTTCAGTACCCGACAAGGATGTATACAAGCTGACAAGTTCACTTTCATTGGCAAGAAGGTAATCATCGTTCACTGCAATCCTTGAAAAGAGCAACGCCCCACGAGTTAATTCACGTTCGGGTGTGGAAGAACTAAGACTCACCTCTGGAGCGATGTCCTGCACGATACGTACAAGCTGAGTTACTGAATCTTGATTTCCAGACGTGTCTGTTGCCGTCACTAGAATGGTAAATTCCACTCCTTCTTCTGGAATGGGAGCATATTGAGCTAAATCAATAATATTTCTTTCTGATATCGTTACTGAGGCTTGATTTAGGTCTGTTTCAGACAGAATCTCATTAGTTTGGGTATCGATTATTGATACAGCATAGCTGGACACCAATAAATTATCGCTAATTGTGGCTTGTAACCGAGTCTCTTGACGATCGTATAAGATTGATTCGGGTAATTCGATCTCTATTTCCGGCGGCTCATCGTCTGCGAGAATGGTTAAGATTACCGCATTAGAATCTTCTACATTGACGCCATTGTCTTTAGCACGAACAACAAAATCAAAGGCCTGGCCGGCTCTATCGATAAAGTCTATGGGAATACGAACACGCGCATTAAAATCGGCATAAAATCTTGTGGCGGCTAAAACCGAACCGAATGATTGCGTATTCGCCACGCGAATCTCTTCCAAACGGTCTTGCCGAGTGAGTAGCTCCCAATCAAGAACGATCTCCTCATTTTCAGCAATTAGAACCGCCTGAAGATC
>CAYQVT010000248.1:0-5246 GCA_964420885.1 uncultured Gammaproteobacteria bacterium | reverse complement strand
ATGTCTGCCTCAATCGAAGTCGAAAACCATGTTGGTAAACGTCAACGGCACTTTATCCAAATACAGTACAGCTAAAGATATTGCATTGGCCATTATTGGTAAAATCGGTACTGCGGGCGGGAACGGGTATGTTATCGAATACGCTGGCGAAGCGATTGAAGCCTTGTCGATGCAAGGCCGCATGACACTGTGTAACATGGCCATTGAATCCGGTGCACGTGCTGGTTTGGTGGCGCCGGACCAGAAAACCATTGATTTCCTCGAGGGCAAAGAGTTTGCGCCTAAAGGCGAACAATGGGATCAAGCCGTGGCGTATTGGAAGTCTTTGCCCAGCGACGATGGCGCCGAGTTTGATTTAGTCATCGACTTACGCGCTGAAGATATAGCACCTCAAGTTACTTGGGGCACCTCACCTGAACAGGTTGTCCCCGTGGATCATAGCGTTCCTGCGCCAGGTGATTTTGATGATGAAGGCAAAGCGATTGCGTGTAAAAGTGCGCTCGATTATATGGGCTTGGAAGCTGGCACTAAGATGACCGACATACCTGTCGACTTCGTATTCCTAGGGTCGTGCACAAATTCTCGCATTGACGATTTTCGAGCCGCCGCAGCGGTCGCAAAAGGCACAACCGTGCCCGATAATGTAACCGCAATCGCGGTACCAGGGTCGTATTTGGTTAAAGAGCAAGCCGAGCAGGAAGGTTTGGACAAAATCTTCACCGATGCTGGATGGGAGTGGCGAGAGCCTGGTTGTTCTATGTGTCTAGCGATGAATGGTGACCAATTAAAACCAGGTGAACGTTGCGCGTCTACGTCAAACCGAAACTTCGAAGGACGACAGGGCAAAGGTGGCCGGACCCATTTGGTCTCCCCCGCCATGGCCGCGGCCACCGCTGGCGCGGGTCGTTTTGTCGATATTCGCGAACTTGAAGCTTAGAGCGAGGTAGTAAAAATGGAAAAATACACAAATCACAACAGCGTTGCGGCCTTAATGAACCGCAGTAATGTCGATACCGACCAAATCATTGCCAAACAGTTCTTGAAGAAGGTTGAGCGCACTGGTTTTGGCGTGCACTTATTTCACGATTGGCGGTACAACGAAGACGGCACCGCTAACCCTGACTTCGAACTTAATAATCCGAACTTTGACGGCGCTAAAATTTTAGTCGCTGGCGATAATTTTGGCTGTGGTTCATCGCGCGAGCACGCGCCGTGGGCGATTGACGATTACGGTTTTAACACCATCATCTCCACCAGCTTTGCCGACATTTTCTACAACAACTGTTTCAAAAATGGCATTCTACCTATTGTGGTGGACGCCGAAACGTTGAAGGCATTGATGGCGGAAATTGAAGCAAACGAAGGCGTGGCATTCAACATTGACCTAGAAAATCAAACGGTGTCCTCGCCAGGCGGTATCAGCGTCAGTTTTGATATTGACGGTTTTCGTAAGCACAACTTACTCGAGGGTTTAGATGATATCGGTTTGACTCTTGCTCACACCGATAAAATTGACACTTATGAAGAACAGCATAAGCAAAAGTTCCCTTGGCTTTGGGCGTCATAGAATTTTTATCAATTTCGAGGCGCCAGAGCGGGCCGAGAAGATCAACTTATTAAAAAGCGAGCTCTTCAAAGGGCTCGCTTTTTTTTGCTTAAGCTTTTTTCACTATACCTTTTTTGTCTATATAAGCAGCGATGTCTGAGTTGCTATCTCAAGTATCGGAGACGCTCGAGATTAAGAGCCTAAACTACCTCGACCTTAATCTTATCGGAGATAATATTCTTCCATTTGGCAGGGCCTGTGTTATGCACCGATTCGCCCTTAGTATCAACGGCAACCGTCACCGGCATGTCCTTGATTTCAAACTCTTGAATCGCTTCCATACCCAGCTCCGGAAATGCAATCACCTTAGCATCGGTAATTGCTTTCGAAACTAGGTAGGCGGCGCCCCCGACTGCCATTAAATACACGGCTTTGTGCTTGGCGATTGATTCAACCGTTGAAGGGCCTCGTTCGGCCTTACCTACCATGCCAATTAAACCAGTTTGCTCGAGCATCATGTCGGTAAATTTATCCATGCGTGTTGCGGTAGTTGGGCCTGCAGGGCCGACTGCTTCTTCGCGAACCGCATCCACTGGGCCGACGTAATAGATAAATCGATCAGTAAAATCAACACCTTGAGGTAAACCTTCACCGCTTTCAATCAATGATTGAATACGCTTATGCGCGGCGTCACGACCGGTCAGTAGCTTACCCGATAACAACACGGTTTCGCCTGGCTGCCAATCGAGCATGTCGTCTTTCTTCAATGTATCTAAATTCACCTTACGAGTACTCGGCCCAACGTCCCAACTGATCTCGGGCCAGTCACTCAAACTTGGTGGAGTTTGCAGAGCCGGGCCATTACCAGTCAAGGTAAAATGCGCATGGCGCGTGGCTGCACAGTTGGGAATCATGGTCACGGGCTTAGAGGCTGCGTGTGTGGGGTAGTCCTTTATTTTGACGTCCAGAACGGTCGTCAAACCGCCTAGACCCTGAGCGCCGATGCCCAACTGATTTACTTTTTCGAATATTTCCAAACGCAATTCTTCTAGACGAGAGTTAGGCCCTCGCGCGATTAACTCGTGAATGTCGACCGGTTCCATCAACACCTGTTTAGCCAGCACCGCGGACTTCTCTGCTGTGCCTCCTACACCAATGCCCAGCATCCCTGGTGGACACCAGCCAGCGCCCATGGTTGGTACTGTTTTCAAAACCCAATCAACCAGAGAGTCACTGGGGTTTAACATCACCATTTTAGATTTATTCTCGGATCCACCTCCCTTAGCGGCTAATTCGATTTCAACGGTATCGCCTTCAACCACTTCGTAATGAATCACAGCGGGGGTATTATCTTTGGTATTTGTACGTGCGCCTAAAGGGTCGGCTAATATCGACGCACGCAGTACGTTATCAGGGTGTTTATAGGCGCGTCGTACGCCTTCGTTAATCATGTCGGTAACTGATAATTCCGCATCCCAGCTTACGTCCATACCAATTTTGGCGAACACCGTCACGATGCCTGTGTCTTGACAAATCGGGCGTCGTCCTTCAGCGCACATTCGAGAGTTTATCAGTATTTGCGCCATCGCATCTTTTGCCGCTTTCGACTCTTCTCGTTCATAGGCGCCATGCATTGCGTCAACGAAATCTTTAGGGTGGTAGTACGAGATAAACTGCAAAGCATCCGCAACGCTGTCGATCAAATCATCTTGTTTGATAGTGGTCATAGTCTTTTCTTAGAATGAACTGTGTGGAAAATAGTTTCAGAATGGGTTCGATAGATTAACCCTAGTCTAACAAAACTATGAAGATTTTAGGCACTCCATACTAAGATAAGGTGCGATTACGCTCACAGGTATTGCATGCGCATCGACTTATTGGCTTGAAATCACTGAATTCATTAAAGATTTAGGCTAGAATCGCTCGTTCGTTTTGGTTCATGCATCCCAATAAGATTGATTAAATGCGCACTTCTAACTTCTTACTTTCGACACTCAAAGAAACACCCGCTGATGCTGAGATAGTCAGCCACCAGTTGATGCTACGTGCGGGCTTGATTCGCAAAGTCGCAGCGGGCATTTATACATGGTTGCCGGTAGGCCTGCGGGTTATGCGCAAGGTCGAGAATATCGTGCGCGAAGAAATGAATAAGTCTGGTGCACAGGAAGTATTAATGCCCTCAGTTCAGCCAGCGGAGCTTTGGCAGCAGTCGGGCCGTTGGGAAATGTACGGCGGTGAGCTATTACGTATGAAAGATCGCCATGGACGAGACTTCGCATATGGGCCTACGCACGAAGAGGTGATCGCGACCTTGATGAGCAATGAGATCCGCAGCTATAAACAGTTGCCTGCGAACTTTTATCAAATTCAAACAAAGTTTCGCGATGAACGTCGCCCAAGATTTGGTGTTATGCGTGCACGCGAATTTGTCATGAAAGACGCGTATTCGTTTCATTTAGATCAACAAAGTCTGCAGCAAACCTATGATGTGATGTATCAGACTTACTCAGACATATTCAATCGTCTGGGGTTAGGCTTTCGAGCAGTAGAAGCCGATACTGGCAGTATTGGAGGCAGCGCTTCCCACGAGTTTCATGTATTGGCTGATTCTGGTGAAGACGCAATTGCCGTTTGCGATAAATACGACTACGCCTCAAACGTGGAGCTCGCCGAAGCACTGGCCGTAGGTGGCGAGCGCCCTGCTCCTCAAAGCGAGATGGCAAAAATCGACACGCCTGGGCAACATACCATTGCCGCGATTTGTGAGTTTTTGGACGCGCCTATTGAATCAACCATCAAGACCTTGTTGGTAAAGGGCGAAGAAGAAGGCAGCGTGGTAGCCTTGGTTTTACGTGGTGATCATGAGTTGAATGAGCTCAAAGCCGAGAAGCATCCCTTGGTGGCGGCACCGTTGACCTGGGCAAGCGATGAAGAAATTCAAAACGCTGTAGGTTGTGCGCCTGGGTCCATTGGCACCGTAGACTTAGACCTTGCCGTTATTGCAGACCGGTCGGCAACAAATATTGGCGATTTTATTTGCGGTGCAAACCAAGATGATGTTCATCTAACCGGAGTCAACTGGGGTCGCGATTGCCCGGAACCGATTGAGTTTGATTTACGCAAAGTGGTAGAGGGCGATTTTTGTGCTCGTTCCAACGACCAAAACGACGACTCTAGATTGTCGATCACACGTGGCATCGAAGTGGGTCATATTTTTCAGTTGGGCACTAAGTATAGCGAAGCGATGAACGCAACCTGCCTAGACAATAATGGTAAAGCCGCTCTGATGCCAATGGGCTGCTATGGCATTGGTATAACTCGAATCGTCGCCGCAGCGATCGAGCAGAACAGCGATCAACGCGGGATTATTTGGCCAGAAACGATTGCGCCATTTCAACTGGTTATCACGCCAATCGGGTATAAGAAGTCTGAACAAGTAAAAGATGTTTGCGATGATCTTTATCACCAGCTAAGCTCTTTAGGGGTAGAGGTACTTCTGGACGATCGCAATGAAAGACCGGGTATTATGTTTGCCGATGCCGATTTAATGGGCATTCCGCATCGTATTGTTATTGGAGAAAAGAGCTTGAGTAAGAGCCAAATAGAATATAAAAATCGCCGCGCAGAATCGGCGCAGGATATCCCGCAAGACTCCATTCTAGAGTTTTTGACAGGCGCGATCTTAGATAAAACTCCGCTG
>CAYQVT010000247.1:0-5248 GCA_964420885.1 uncultured Gammaproteobacteria bacterium | reverse complement strand
TTTTAGCCGATTCAGGAATCCGCGATGCCTTTGGTCACGCGCAATTAGGCGGGGTCGCTCCGGTAGTAACAAGCATGATCAAGGACGCACTTGGGCTTAAATGTCACTGGGCTGTGTGTGACTATTTACAACGAGCCGCGCGTCACATTGGCTCCAAGACCGATGTTGAACACGCTTATGCGCTAGGCGAGGCCGCCGTAGAACTTGCCGTTGCTGGTCATAATGCTGTGATGCCGACTATTGTACGTACCAATAATAGTCCTTACACCTGGGAAATGGGACAAGCTCCGCTTGCCGACGTGGCGAACGTCGAAGTAAAAATGCCATCAAACTACATCAGTGATGATGGTTTCTTTATTACCCAAGAATGCCGAGAGTATTTGAGCCCGCTTATTCAAGGAGAGGACTACCCAAGTTACACAAATGGTTTACCGGATTACGTGGTGCTGAAAAAACAAAAGGTGGCAAAAAAATTGCCACCTTTTGAGATTTCTTGATTCTTGAATCTAAAGCTAAACGACATCAAGCACGCATAGAAGAGGGTCTATGGTGGCGGCAGATTGTCAAAGGTTGAAAAGCCAGCTCCGCTCTCACCAAAGCCTAAAGTTCCCCCTAAGGTGACATCACGAACGTCCCCATATGAGATTAAGGTGGGAGTTTCATACGGCTTAGCACTCGTGGCACCGACGGTTTTTTCGACTAAGTGGTCGCTACCCACCTCTGGTCCATTTGTTTTATTTTTATGTTTCATCGCTCAACCCTAATTTTTCAGCCATTGGATAGTAACACACTGATTTCCAGTAATCATAATAACCACAACGCCACTTAACAACCTCAAGTAGATGATTTTGCTCTACTTTACCGTCAAAATAACACTCTTTTACATAATAAGACCACTCACGGGAAGTGGAGTTACCCCAAGCGACATTTTCAGAATCATTTCGCACTCCCATAATAGTGACATCAGCGAAGTAGGCTTTAATATTTCTATTGAGTAAGTTGTCGGGGAATTCGGCTGAAAAAGCGCGTTTCACAATCGGCCGACTAACATTATTAAACGCCAACTGGCTGCTTGGAATAGCCAACATAAATTCGCATAAATCGCGATCTCGGAATGGGTAGCGACGCTCCAACTTATATTCCGCTTCTAAGAAACGGCCTATAGCTGCATCGCCACCGGCGAAATCCCCTAGAACAATTTGCCACTGTTGCGGACGTAATGCATGACAACTCTCTTTAACCAAGTAGTCTTCTCTAGGCTTGCGCGACATAAGTTGCTTAATAATCTTTGGCTGCAAAATATCACTGGGAATACTGGTTCGCTGAAAACGCCAACTTAACACCGAGTTCACCACCTTAAGTGGTTTAAGCACACTGTCCTTGATGAACAACCATAGCGACGAATGACGTTTCAACTGCGTTTTCATTTCTTTCAAAAACGCTTTGAACTCTCCAGATTTCAAAAGCTCATAGAGAATTCCATTGGTGTACGCGTATAAAATATCGCCATGAATACCATTTAGCATCACGGTCAACGAGTGGCGACTGGCTTGTTCAAAGAGAGCTCGGTTATAGGCCATAAATGGATTGTATATAGGACCAAGTGGGTCCAACTTAGCATTACGGTCGTAATTCACCCACAATGCATCGCAATTAACTTTTATCTGCTCTATGTTGTAGTTACGACATACTGGGCCAGAGTATTGTTGTTCATCAGCTTCGGAAAACTTATCAAACACCCAAGAATAGGCAGTCAACCGTTTGTCATGCTTGTCAGTTTGATTATCAGCGAAGTGCGTCGCCGCCAAAATTGTGACGGGAACCGAATCCATGCCACCACTAAGTTGACTACCAACTTCTCCACGGCTCCGCAAGCGCCGACTAACGGCCTGAGCCAAGAGGCGTTTAAATTCAGCGGCGTATTCATCATCAGTATCAAAGACAACGCGACGCGTCGGGTCTGGTGTGTAAAAACGTGTGCAATTCGACTTTCCACCTTCAAATCGAATCATGTGTCCTGGAGAAAGAACGTCCAGGCCAGCGACCATACTACTCGGGCCATTTTGCATTTGATTCACAAAATATCTCGACACAGTTTCATCATTCAGACGGTAATCCATCGAGGGATGAGCAACTAACGCCATTTCATAACTTGCCGCCAGCACATAATCGTCACTAATTCGATACGATAGACTGCGCCCACCCATGCCATCGCGGGCGAAGATCAACTCATCTGAATGGACGTTAAAACTGACTAGTACAAAGGGGCCTATAAAGTCCTGCAAACACTCGATTCCACAGACTTCTAAATAACACTGTGCGAGGGCAGCATCACTAATGCCGGTTTCCACGACCTTGGCGTATTGGTTTAGCAACGTCGTTATCAAGGCATCACGATTATCCAAACGACCGTAAAAGACAAACCAATGTTGATTAGAAATTTCGAGAGGTTGTCGTTCCCCCACCTCTTCGGGCACAGCCCAATGGCTTTGATATCCGATTGCGAAATGCTCATGCACCACCAAGTGTTTAGCATCATGACCAAAATGATCCAGCTGAGACATCATGCGGTCAGCCACGCAGGGGTCAAACGGTGTCTTTTTTCGGTTAATGGCTATGAAGAATGCGCTCATATCGCGATTCTATCAGCAAGGTGAGTTAATTTCGGTTAAACCAACATCAAGAACCTATAGGGACTCAATGAATGCTAATAATTGCCTGCGCTGAAGCCGATCCATTTCTAACACCTTGTTTTTGGATTGCTCGGCTTCGCCGCCGTGCCAAAGTATCGCTTCGAGCAAGCCTCGTGCCCGCCCATCATGTAAGAAGTATTCATGTCCGTTGACGATCGAGGTTAATCCGATACCCCACAAAGGCGCGGTGCGCCACTCACGCTCAACAACCAAACCATTGCCATCACGATCGGCTAGGCCATCTCCCATATCATGAAGTAAAAGATCGGTATAGGGCCATATTAACTGCCTCGATTGCTCTATGGCTGAGGTGGATCGGGGTGTGATGTACTTGGGCCTATGGCAGGAAATACAGCCGCTTTGATAAAATAATTGTTTGCCCTTCAATACTTCAGCACCGTTTACGTCTCGACGTGCAGGAACAGCCAAATTTCGAGTGTAGTGTAGAACGCTCGCTATCACTTTGGCACTGACTTCAGCCCCCCCATCTGCGCCGTGTGGCATGGCATTGCAGCGACTCTGTAGAGCGGTACAATCTCCGAAGTTGTTTCTATTCAGAGGCGTAGATAAACCCATATCGCCATTAAAGGCCGCTTGATTTTGGTCGTCGATTGTCGCTTGTTCGGAACGGTGCCCAAAGCGACCCAGCGCGCTTCGTTGCAAAACCTTGCTCCATACCATCGGCGCTCGCCCGGATATACCGTTTTGATCAATATCGTTAGGGTCTGCAGCGGCAATAATTTCTTTCTCGTCGACCGCTTCCAATAAACCTAAGCCAATCATTTGCGGCGCTATTCTTGGTGATAAAACGGTGTCCTTCGAAACAGGGCCGTAGAGTGGATCGGCAACATAGTAGCGTGGTTCCCTTAGGGTGACGGTATCACCGTTGGCAAACGATACCTGCTTTTCTAAATAGTTAACACCGATCTTGCCTTCGGCGAATACGCCTGACACTGAAAAATCTTGCAGTTGGCTGCCGTATATCGGGTGAGCTTTTGTCGAACCTGAAGCCAAATTGCTAATGCGTAACAACATAGACACCGCAGTATCGTCCGCGGATTCAGGAGGGTGACCTCGGCCATCTTTTAAATGACAATGTTGGCAAGCACGAGCGTTAAATAATGGACCCAAACCATCACTTGATTTGGTCGATGCAGGAGAGGAAACCCAGAGTTTCTGAAAAAATGCATTCCCAATTTGAAATTCGGCTTGACGTTCGAAACTCATATTCGCGGAAGCATGCGAAAAGGCGTCGCGGTTTAACGCCTTCCGGTGCGTTAGAGCACCACCAGACATTGCCTCATAAGGCTCGGCTTTAGAAAAACCACGCGTCGGTTGAACCACTAAGGAATCTTTGTCGGCCGCGATCGCAATATGACCCAATACGAAAAGGAAACCGCAGGCTATTCTATTTAGTAGACGAATCATCATTGATAAGCTGTTTGCTTGAATCCTATTGGAAAACGTCGTGAGGCGAATCAAGTGAGTCTGAGCCCTCTATCACGGCATCTCCAACCCCAAGTACCTCAAAGGCTTGTTCGATTAAGCGAGCTTGAACCAACAAACGGTCGATCCACTGTTGAACTAACTCGTTTCCTTGTTTGTTCATAGGTGCAATCAATTGGTCAAACGCAACATTGTGTTTTTCAGCTGACGCTACCAGTTTTTGAGCGGCCTTAATCGACTGTTCGAGAGACGCTGAAATTTGCTCGGCTAAGACCGCATCGCGAGCACTGATCAATTGGCCGATACTTGGCCCAGTTAAAAACTCGCCGTTCGCCATCCGATATCGCCCTCGAAATACGTTAACGATACCTTGTGCTGCGTAGTAATGTGAATTATGTGTGTTATCACTGAAGCAATCCTGCTCTTCTTCGGGGTCACCAAGCAACAGCGCCAATTGACTACGTTCACCCGCTAATTCACCATAAGTCAAGCTGCCCATCCCAGTCAAAATTGCGCGCAGAGCGGCCGTCTCATCACCCAACAATTCACGTCTAGCACTCCCGTCTGATTGCCATTGGCGATGCATCCATTCCAAGTCCGAAATTAGTAGGTCAGCTGCGGCATTAAGATACTCTATACGGCGCTGGCAGTGCCCAATACTACAAGCTCCAACACTGTAATCACTGGCCTTGCGCGCCCCTGCCCCAGGTCCGATTCCATTTAAATCTTGCCCCCATAGTAAAAATTCGATGGCGTGGTAACCAGTCGCAACATTCGCTTCGATACCGTCAATCTCATGCAACCTTTTGCTAAGAAATTCTGGCGTTAGACGCGATGCATCAATTATTTTTTGCGATAGCATAAAACTGGGGTTGGCAATCACATTGACGGTAAACGCTGGGTTATCAGCCGATGAATGACCGTAGTCCGCATCAACATAATCAATCAGGCCTTCGTCTAAGGGCCAAGCGTTCACACGCCCTTCCCAGTCATCAACAATCGCATTGCCGAAACGATAAACCTCAGTCTGGACATACGGTATACGAGCTTTCTTCCACGCGAGCTTTGTAAGTTCTAAATTCTCTGAAGAGGCTTGCTTGCTAAGCCGG
>CAYQVT010000246.1:0-5328 GCA_964420885.1 uncultured Gammaproteobacteria bacterium | reverse complement strand
CTACAGTTGAGTACGCTATTGCTGGTGGTCTTGTTGGTGCTGGCGTTATAGGTGCTTTTGCAGCACTGGGCCAAAACGTCGAAGGAGTTATCACTGCTATTAGTGATGCAATCGGAGGTATTGATATCGAAACTGGTGCTGCTGCTCCAGCAGGTGGATAACTAAGAGTTGATAGCAGAGGTTGCACAGCAACCTCTGCTATTTTCCCTACTTAATTATTAAGTTATGAGAAAACCAGAATGGAAGAAATAAAATCAGTATGGACAGTTTGTTTTTTTATGTTTCTTTTTGTTGCCTGTCTAATTGATATAAAAGAAAAGCGAATCCCAAATTGGCTAAACTTGGCTGGCTTATTAGTGGCGGTACCCTTTCTATTGTATGGATCGACAGGTGCTCACAGTATTCTAGACGCGATATACGGTTTGATCATTTGCTTTTTGATTTTTATTCCGTTTTATATCCTAGGAGGCATGGGTGCAGGAGATGTAAAAATGATATCCGTTATTGGTTTTATGCTAGGCCTACAGGGTGGTGTACTAGCTGCTGCATTTGCACTGGTAGCAGGGTCTTTTATCGGACTTTCTATTGTTTTTTCCAAAGGAGACATTAGACAGGTTTTTCCTTATTGTTATGGTGTTGTATGTGGATTTTTCAATATAAATACAAGCTCCAATCAAATAAACAAATCAAACAAAGGGAACATCGGGCAAACACGATTTCCCTATGCGGTCGCGATAGCGACTGGCGCAAGTATCTCAACAGCTATTAACTGGATTTCATAGTAAATTCGAGGTCCTTTTCAATGCAGCAGTTAAATAATTCCGAATATACACACGAAGCTATCTTTTCGAGCAATCAGATTGTCTCAAATGACAATATCGAAATTAGGAATTCTGATTATTCAAGCCAGTACAAAACACCTCTGACGCTTGAAGAAACGGAACTTACTCAGGTGATGCTTGAGGATTTGATTGCCAAACATCTATTTGATAAGCACATTGCTTCTGTTATTGACTTATCAAATTCTATGAAATTGATAAGTCCAATCATAGAAAGTCTGATTGCACTACTTAAAGCGGACGGTCGTCTTGAAGTGTTAAGACCTCAAAATGATTCAACATTACTGCGTTATAAGTTGTCAGAATCTGGAGTTAACCACGCAAAAAGTGCGTTCCAGAGAAATGGATATAGAGGTCCAGCACCTATCAGCTCGAGCTTGCTTTCATCTTCTATTCAATCTCAGAGCATTAAAAACAAAACAATATCAAAAACAGAGTTAACTAAAGCTTTTTCGAACATTGTTATAAATGAAGAACTATTGATGCAATTAGGCGCTGCAATGAATTCGAAGAAAGCGGTGTTTATTTACGGTGATCCTGGAACAGGTAAGACCTATGTATCACAAAAACTATCACGTTTACTCGGTGATCCTGTCATGGTTCCGTATTCTGTAGCGGTAGGGGATACCATAGTTTCAATATTTGATCCATTAATTCATTCAATTGTTTCAGATGAACTCGATAAAGGGCATCACGATTTTTCGAAAATTCCTGATGCAAGATTCTGTTTATGCCAACGGCCATTTGTAACAAGCGGTGGTGAACTTGCTATTGACGATCTCGAAATTCAATACGATGAGGTCAGTCGCGTTTATCAGGCACCACTGCAGTTGAAAGCCTCCAATGGAATTTATCTGATAGACGATTTAGGCAGACAGAGAATGTCACCTGGCGAATTGTTTAATCGCTGGATCGTACCTATGGAATCAAATGAAGATGTATTGGTGACTCAATCCGGGGAACGACTTTCTATACCGTTTGATCTTGTGTTGATATTCTCTACAAACCTAACTCCTGAGAAACTGGTTGACGGAGCGTTTCTACGACGAATAGGACATAAGATTGAATTCAAATCGTTAACATATGATCAATTTGAAGAAATCTGGAAACTGGAATGTCAAAAGAATAACTTAAAATTTGATCTTTATCATTTAGAGTATCTTTTTGACCAGTTGTATGAAAACACAAGCTTTCCCCCTCTGGCCTGTCACCCGCGCGATCTAGTAGAAATGGCCATGGATTTTGAACGATTCAATGATAATCATGAATTGCTATCACTCGATTCTATTCAAAAAGCCTGGGACAGTAACTTCAGCTTTACATCAATGCAATAGAATTTATTTTTTAAGAATGCTCGCGCATTCAGGAGTCTACCTTGTTTAAATTAAGGACATTAATCTTATTATTTCTTGCTCTATCTTCAGGTCTTGGAGCAGCTGTTTTTGCTAACAACTGGATGAGCGATCAACTTGGAAAAACAGCTGAAGCAACTGATAATAGTATTCCAATTCTTGTAGCCGGTAGAGAAATCTCTTTCGGCAAACCTCTAGAAACCATCGATATAAAATATGTTGATTGGCCAAAGACGTCTTTACCAGAAGGACATTTCATTGCTGAAGAAGATGTCATTGGTAAATTGGCAAACAGAAAAATACTGGTCGGTGAACCGCTGCTTCCAGATCGTATTGTGGACAATTTAACAGGCAGTGCACTATCAGCCATGATTGCTCCTACAAAACGTGCGATAACAGTCAGGGTCAATGACGTTGCAGGTGTTGCAGGATTTTTACTACCTGGAAACCGGGTAGATGTGCTCGGCACTACAAAAAATTCAAAGAGAAAGACTATAACCAAAACGATTTTACAAAATATAAAAGTACTGGCAATCGATCAAAAATCTAACCCTGACAAAGATGAGCCTGTTGTTGTTCGCGCTGTAACTTTGGAAGCTGATCTCGACGAGTCAATCAAACTTGTCAACGCAACGCAGGAAGGATCGGTCCAATTAGTATTACGAAATCCTGAAGACGAAATTAAGTTAGTTCAAAATTCGGAAAAACCAGCACCAAAAATATCTACACCACGTCGTGCTACGCCGACTGTCACAATTATCAGAGGTACTTCTGTTAATAAATCTCGGCTTCGCTGAACAAATGTTTTATTGGAGATTTAAATATTCTGGATTTCAATATGAATTTATCAAAAAGTGAATCTGATAGATCTAAGATTCTGCCTGATCATTACTTACTATGGTTTCGTCGTGTTGTTCATGCGTTTTGCTATATCTGGCGTAAAACATTGCACGCGTGCATGTTGCTGTTTTTTGTGCAGTTACCCGTAAATACTGTTTATGCCAATGAACGCGATGCTCTGTCGCTACCATTGTTTAAATCAGGTATTATTGAACTTGAAAAAACTCCATCTCAAATTTCTGTTGGTAATCCAGGTATAGCTGATATTCTGGTTCTTAAAGGTTCTCAGGTTCATGTTATAGCAAAAGCACTTGGATCCACTAATGTTGTGTTCTGGGATGCAGATGGACTCATATTTGCGACGGTAGATGTTGAAGTAACTCATGATCTTGAGTCCTTAAAAGAGAAATTTTTCACGCTCCTTCCAAATGAAAATATACGCGTTCACTCTGCACAAGAAAAATTAGTGTTGAAAGGAGAAGTATCCAGCGCTGCCAACGCAGAAGCAGCATTAGCTATAGCAGATGGGTTTTTACCTGAATGTATTGAACCCGTATCAGATTCCCCTAGTACAGTAGACGGCGAAACAACCAACGAAGAGGGTTGCGAAAAGGCGCAGGTAGTCAATCTACTTACCATCGGTGGTTCACAGCAAGTCATGTTGGAAGTCAAAATTGCTGAAATATCTAGATCAGTCGTTAAGACCCTGGACACTGATCTTAATATACTTAATTTTGATGGCAATTCTCGTTTCGGAGCGGTGAATGGAGGTGCTTCATTTCCTAACGCCTTAACACCCGATGGTCTCGAAGTTCCTCTTGCATCAGGAGGAATTTTTAATGGCAGTATTTCACCCATTGGGCCGGCAGTAGATACTTTTGAACCTACGACACCATCGATAGCTGATAAAGGCCTTTTCTTTTCCAGACTACTGGGCGACAGCTTTTTTCAAGTAGCCATGGAGATCTCGCGTGAACGCGGCCTGGCAAAGATTCTCGCCGAACCCAATCTAACCACCTTAACTGGTCGTTCTGCCGAATTCATATCTGGCGGTGAATTTCCTATTCCCGTCCCAACAGGTGACGGGACGGTAGGTATAGAATTTAAAAGATTCGGTGTAGCAGTAGATTTTCTGCCAACGATAATTGATGGGTCCCGAATAAGTCTGGATTTGGAGATCAGCGTTAGCGAAATTGCCAGTACCAATACAATCAGCCTTGGCTTGATAGGTACTGATTCAGTCTTTGCAGTGCCTTCTTTATCGGTACGTGGAGCTTCTTCAACCGTGGAGTTGCGCAACGGGCAGACCATTGGTATTGCTGGCCTTATACAAGACAACGTAACAGAGATATTTAACGAATTGCCTGGTCTCGGTGATATTCCGGTATTAGGGCAACTATTCAAGAGTCAGGAGTTTGTTTCCGGCCAGACAGAGCTGGTTATTTTTGTCACACCGCATTTAGCTAAACCCATTTTACCGGAAAATATTCGCCTTCCAACAGATACGTTTGTTCCCCCAAATGATTTCGAATTTTACATTCTGGGAAAGATGTCATCATTCAAAAAACCACCTAAACCTGATCACTCGTTGAAAGGCGATGGTGGATTTGATGGCGTTAAATTCGGTCACAAATTATAGAGGACATATGAATACTTCTTTCAGATTTGTACGTAATAGCGCGTTTATTGGCCTTGCTAGCTACATGATTTCAGGATGCCTGACACCACCTAAAACTCTTGAAGAAGATTTCGGTGTATCGGTGAGACAAATGGTCAAATCACAAATTTACGATCCAGTGGTTGCTGCGGAACCCGGAGACTTACCACCAGAGATTCTGGATGGTATTGCCGCATCAGAGTCTTTAAAAGGTTATCGCGAAAGATCAGTACATGAAGACGAAGAAGATGAAGATTTAACACTGATATTACGGTAAGTGATAGTTAGTAAATGTTCATTCAAGCTAGTAAACGAAAAACAGGTTTTAGTACCTTGTAACCCGAAAAAGGATATGTCATGCAAAGGAAACTCACGATCAAATCCCGCACACCGCGATCAAAATACCAAAGAGGTGTCGTCCTTCCTATCATTGCCGCAGGCATGCTGGCAATACTTGGTATTGCAGGTATGGCTATAGACTTGGGCAATGCACACGCAAGCAGGACTGCATTGCAGTCAGCTTTAGATGCAGCAGCCCTCAGCGGCGCCCGGACATTAAACATAACCGATGACGAAGCACTGGCCAACGAACATGCTACAGATACCTTCATGGAACACCTTGTCGGTGTATTGGGTACAG
>CAYQVT010000245.1:0-5334 GCA_964420885.1 uncultured Gammaproteobacteria bacterium | reverse complement strand
ATCAAGTTCACCGACACCCGAAGCCGACGCCTTCACTGTCATTCAAGGCGGCCCGGGTGGGTCATCAATCGATATGGCAATCGGTTTACGTCAAGCTTTGGATTTTGTTCGATCTCAACGCGATATTCTAGTGGTTGACCAACGTGGTACCGGGCGATCCAATATTTTGCAATGCGACGTCCCAGACGAACAAACTCAGAGCACTCTTTTCAATCGTGAAGAAACTCTAAAGCTCACGCGAGAATGCGCAACCAAACTGGATCACAGTGACCTGCGTTTCTACACCACGTCGGTTGCGGTACAAGATCTTGATGCGGTGCGTCAAGCAGCTGGATATTCGGAACTCACACTTTATGGTGTCAGCTATGGTACCCGAGTGGCACAGCACTATCTTAGGCGTTTTCCGAACCATACCCGGGCCGTTATTATCGATGGGGTTGTCGATGTAGGACTAAATCTGGCTGGCGCCGAGATCGCTCGTCGTTCCCAGGACGCCTTCGACAACATGGTAAACCGGTGCAACGACACACCAAGTTGTTTCGAGCAATTTGGCGACATCGCCAGCAAGTTTAGTCAATTGCGAAAACGCCTACTTGAACAAACCGTCGAGCTTGAACTCCCACACCCTCTTAGCGGGAAGAAAGTCAACCACACTGTAGGCGATGCTGATCTGATCGCCGCTGTGCGCTTTATGCCCTACGCAACTGAGAGCACCGCACTACTTCCGATGCTAATTGCACAAGCGCACGATGGCAATTATGTTCCTCTCGCCGCTCACAGTATCAACGTCAACCGATCTTTAGGCCAAGATTTTGCTACCGGTATGCATAATTCTATAATGTGCGCCGAAGACGTACCATTCGTAGAAAGCAATGCGGCGGAGGGTGCCAAAGACACGTATTTTGGAAACACCATGATTGATGCAATGTCAGCAATTTGTGAGGTTTGGCCGCAAGGTCCAATTGATCGGGACTTTAGAGATCCGTTCGATAGTGATAAGCCAGTACTTATTCTATCGGGTGAAACAGACCCAATAACCCCTCCGGCCAATGGTGAGCGCACTGCCAACATGTTTAGCAATTCTAAACACCTAGTCGTGCCATCACATGGACACGGAGTAGTTGGCCGTGGCTGCATGCCCTATTTAATTAGAGACTTTATCCAAAATGCCGATCTAAGCGAGGTCACGCCAGACTGCATTGACCGCGAACGCGTAACGCCATTTTTCAAAGATACTACTGGGCCAACGCCATGATTGAAGTCACCAAGTTAGTTAAACACTTCGGACCAATTAAGGCCGTCGATGGCGTCTCGTTTTCAGCGCAAGACGGGAAAATTACCGGTCTTCTAGGGCCCAACGGTGCTGGCAAATCAACGACACTCAGGGTGTTGTACACCGCCTTTAGACCCGATAGTGGTACCGCATTGATTGATCATCGGGACGTTACCAAAGACAAACTCGCGGTGCGTTCTTCTATCGGAGTATTAACTCATGGTGCTGGTATCTATGAACGCCTGAGCGCCCGAGAAAATATCCATTACTTTGGCGAATTGCACGGCATGTCGGGTAAGGAATTAAAAATGCGTATTGACGAATTGGCCGACTTACTTGATATGACTGACTTTATCGAGCGCAGAGCCAAAGGTTTTTCACAAGGTCAGAAAACTAAAGTAGCACTCGCACGAGCATTAGTTCACAGCCCCAAGAACATACTGCTGGATGAGCCAACTAATGGTTTGGATGTAATGGCAACGCGCGGTTTACGAGAAGTGATTCAACGCCTAAAAGCAGCCGGCCATTGTGTCTTGTTTTCGAGTCACGTAATGCAAGAAGTCGCGGCGTTGTGTGACGAAATAGTGATTATTGCCAACGGCACTGTGGCGGCCAGCGGGTCGCCAAAGAAACTACGCGGTAACACGGGAGAAAGTTCTCTGGAAGACGCTTTCGTTAAAGCTATAGGTTCTGAAGAGGGTTTAGTTTAAATGCAAACTCGAAACATAAGCCATATGCGTAGCCTTTGGACCATTTTACGCAAAGAGGTGATTGACAATATTCGCGACAGGCGAACTCTCACCACCATGGCGATGTCTATTATTATTGGGCCCTTGCTAATGTTCGGCTTTATTTGGTTTGCCGAAAAAACCGTCAAAGAAGAAACCGACCTGGTGAATGCCGAGGCCATACAACTACCAGTGTCAGGAGCTGATTTCGCCCCAAACTTGATGAATTGGTTACGGCAGAACAATATCGACATTATCCAAGCTCCCGATGATATTGAAGGCTCTATCTCGACCGGAGTACATCGAGTGGTACTAATAATTGACCAAGGTTATCCCGAGTCATTCGACAAAGGCGAGACCGCGCCCGTTAGATTGATTCACGATAGCTCGATTACTGGTTTAGAACAAATTGGCTTTCACTCGGTGCGCAACGCGATCCAGAGTTACAGCAGCCAAATTGGGTCTTTAAGACTATTGTCTCGTGGCATTGCGCCTGAAGTGATTAGGCCGATTCAGGTGAATATCTCTGATGTGGCCACACCTCAAGCCAGAAACGGGCAAATTCTGACCATGATGCCCTATCTAATTATTATGTTTATCATGGCGGGCGGCATGTATCTTGCGATTGACACCACCGCAGGAGAGCGAGAAAAAGGGTCGTTAGAGCCATTGCTCACGCAACCAGTGAAGCGACACATCGTCTTGCTTGCAAAGCTGGGTGCTACGATTGTATTTTCATCGATAACGTTTTTGCTTGTTCTCATTGGGCTGGCGTTGGCCTTTGAGTACATGCCGATCGACTCAATTTCCTTATCGGTTGGCCCAGCAAAAGTAGCCAAAGTTTTTCTCTGGTGTTTACCCTTCGTTTTTGTCGCCTGCTCGTTAATGGTACTGCTTGCTTCGTTCACAAAAAGCTATAAAGAAGCGCAATCCTATCTAGGCATGGTAATGCTGGTGCCAAGTTTACCGTTAATATTATTGGCGTTCTTGTCGCCAGAGCCAAGTATTGACAATATGTGGATACCTAGTTTGAGCCAAGGCTTGATAATCATTGAGACACTAAAGGGCGAATCTATTTCATTCCCGCTAATTGGTCTTTCTATGATCACCAGTCTCGGCCTTGCTACGTTACTTTCATGGCTGGCAATAAAGCTCTATCAACGTGAGAGAATCTTAGGTTAATATCTCTAACCCGCCAGCTTTGCGGTCGCTATCAACGAAATTTTCCTCAGCCTTAGCTCAATGACTCAAAATAAAGAGAATCTAAACTCGGTGGATATCAGCGGTATTAAAACCTCCACTCTGCTGGATGAAACCTTGCAGGCTTTAGAAGGAAGTCATGTGGAAGTGGGTGAGCTAATGAGACAGTTTCAACGTCGCTCTTATGGCGGTGTGCTGTTGATATTAGCCTTGTTAGCGATGGTTCCCGGCATATCAGTATTTGCAGGAATCGCAATGATTGTTCCGGCGTTCCAACTTTTCATTGGCTTACACTCGCCGGTATTTCCTAGTTTTATCCAGAAACGAAAGGTTGGGATTGCAGGCCTACAAAAATGGGGCTCGACCATAAGTTCATGGATTCAACGTTTAGAAACTCTAGTAGTTCCTCGCTGGCCAACGTTAAGCAATCAATTCGCCAGAAGGCTGATCGGCCTCGTTATTTTATTGCTCGGGTTGGTTGTGGCCATCCCCTTCCCGTTTAGTAATTTCCCTCCTGCATTGGCCACCATCGGTTTTGCCCTAGGTCTGCTAGAACGCGATGGCGTGATGATTATCCTCGCCAGCGCATTGAGTATTGTCGCGTTTACAATCGGGTTTACAGTTTTCTATATTGCACTTAATTGGGTTACTCAATTCCTCGGCATTTGACCCAAGAACTGCCTTCAGTCAAGAACTACGCTATCCAGCCTCGGTAACCCAGATCATTCAGGCAACCTTTTTTTCATTTCGCGAAGTTCATGGTTAAGTTTTGCGACCCGTTTACCCAAACCTAAATTTCGTACATATTCTTTGAACGGTCTTGGAGGGGTGCCCGCCCACATTCCGGGTTCCAGAATATCTTCCGTAATACCACAGCGATGCACCAATAAAGCGTCATCGACAACCGTTTTATGATCGAGCATGCCAGTCTGACCCGATGCAATGACACGCTTGCCAATATTGCAGGAACCCGCAACACCCGACTGCGCCACAAACAAGGCATCCTCATCGATATTAACGTTATGTGCGATATGACAAAGGGCATCAATCTTAACGCCCCGCGCTATTTTAGTCGCGCCGTAGGTGCCTCGATCAATATTGCAATTGGAACCAATTTGAACATCATCGCCGATTTCAACAAAGCCGGTGTGTGGAGTACGATGATAGCGACGACGCTCATCTTGAGCAAAGCCAAAACCTTCATTACCAATGATGGCGCCTGGTCGTATTATTACTCGGTTACCGATAATGCTGAGATAGCCGATATTCACAAGATTGTTAACAACGCAATTTTCACCAATGGACACGTTGTGCTCAATCACACAATTGGAGCGAATATGGGTACCTGCTCCGATATTTGAGTCAGGGCCAATTACAGAGTTGGGCCCGACTCTCACACCTTCACCTAAATGAGCACTCGGGTGAATTAATGCGCTTGGGTGAATCGCTCCCCAATGTTGGTCACTGCTATCGTAGTCGCTATAAACTTGTTTGATTAACGCCTGCGCTAATCTAACATTCCTAACAATTATCACACAGGATTTATCGTTTACTATCAACGACGCAAGTTCCTCAGAAGTAACGATGGCCGCAGGGGACTCGTCTAACTTATCTAAGTCTTTAGCGTCACTTATGAATACCATGCTATCGGTAGTAAAATTTTCGATGGAATCGATACTGGAAAACGACGCTTGTTCGGACCCTGTACCAATAACAAGATCACTAAAACGATTAACCACATCTTGCACAAGATAAGTCATTAGAATTTCGTACTCCTAATAATGGACGATTAACGAGGCCTGATTATAAATGTAGATGCCGCAATCTGAATATTAAAAACAAGCTTATTTACACCAGCTACTTATCTGAATTCGATTGCTCTCGGCTGGGTACTCCAACATTGCACAATTCAATTTTACCGGTTGACTCTATAAACCATGGGTCTAAACGTGTAGTGCGTTTCGCTAGATGTTCGGCAAATGCATCACTGTTTGTATTCATAATCTGCCCAGCATACGCAGCGTATTTCAAATCACCGGCTAACCTAATCGTTCTGATCGAAATAGTTTGTTCTGGGCTCTCAAAGAAACCCAGAGCGCCGGTTCCCCTGGGCAAACTAGATAACAAATGCAT
>CAYQVT010000244.1:0-5347 GCA_964420885.1 uncultured Gammaproteobacteria bacterium | reverse complement strand
TGCTTAGCACCACGCAACCCACTTCCAGGCTTTCGCGACAATGAGCAATGTCCCCTTTCCCAGCAATAATTTCGGTGCTACCTCCACCAATATCAATCACCAGCCTGGATTCGTCTTGTCCTGCCGACCATTTGGAGACGCCGAGATAAATCAGCCGAGCTTCCTCGCGGCCAGCGATTATCTCAATGCTGTGTCCTAAAGCCGTTTCAGCCCTCTCAAGAAACTGATTCTTACCATGTAGACGTCGTAGCGCATTGGTACCCACTGCGCGAATGTTACTGCTTGGGATGTTCGCCAAAAGCTGGCCAAACTGAGCTAAGCAACGCAATGCCCGATCGGCCACCTCTTCTGAGAGTTTGTTTTCATGATCTAGCCCAGCGGCCAGCCGAACTACCTCACGTTGCCGATCAATAACCGTGAATTCGCCATGATTGTACCTAGAAACAACAAGATGGAAACTATTTGAGCCTAAATCTACCGCAGCGTAACAGTCTTGACCAAGCTCCAGCGGTAACTTGCTGTCCTGAGTTAAGTGATCGGCATCGTGATTGTTATTAATCAACACAATTTTAGTATTTACGATTAGTCATACGCCTATTGTATCCAAGTTTACGGCGAATCGCACTTCGGAGTTTTTGCTATCATGGCTACGCAATATTTACTAAGAAAATACAAAATATTGGCGAAATGACTTGAGTTTGTAAGCAACCTTCCTTAAAGTCCGCCTAGCATTTTTAAAGACTAATGGTGCTTAATTTGGTACATTTTTGTTTAGGCAGTTTGTGATCAAACAACGTATCTAAAGAAAAGCCTCAGACTAGTTGCTTTAACGTCAAACCAGCGTGTTGAATTTATGTTTAAAAAAATCCGTAACACTATCGTCGCAAGCGCCGCTGTTTTGGCCGTTGCTTCATTCTCAGGGATTCAAATAGCGAGTGCCGCCGATGCGGTAAACGGCAAGAAATTGTCCCAAACCTGCTTGGGTTGCCATGGTGCTCCAGGTTTACGTAACCCTGGACCGGTTTACGCCATTCCAATGGTGGGCGGCCAGCACGCAGAATACATTATCAGTTCACTAAAGGCGTATAAGGATAAAACCCGCTCACATAAAACTATGCAAGCTCAGGCCGCAAATCTCAGCGATGAGAATATGGCAGATATCGCTGCTTTCTTCTCACAAATGGCTGGCAATTCTAGACCCAGTTTAGTTAATCCTGCCCAAGCAAAGATGGGAGAGAAAGCCTCACAGTCTTGCGCTACCTGCCACGGAAAAACTGGTGATGGCAATCAAACCACCTTCCCCAAACTTGCCGGTCAATACGAAAGTTATTTGGTTCAAACGCTTAAAGATTATCGCTCAGGTGATCGCGAGAATATTATCATGGCCGGTCAAGCTAACAGCCTTAGCATCGGCGAAATAGAAGCGCTTGCTGCATGGTTTGCCTCGCAACAAGGTGGTTTGTCGGCGCCCCAAAGCACCATATTTAAATAGTAGTTGTAGCCCAGCACTTCAGAAAAAGCCTGCATCGAGTGCGGGCTTTTTTTTGCCCGGATCACTTATCTGTTAGTGAAAAATACGCCTAACAGAATCGATTTGACAATCTCGGACAGCTCGTTAAAATCACAGTTCTAGAAATTAATAAACTCGCCGATGGAGGCATCATGACTCGATTTTCAAAAACTTTACTGGTGTGTTCATTAGCACTAGGCCTCAGTAATAACGCCTTTGCAGAATGCACCGCTCCATCGGCACCTATTATTCCTGACGGTAATGTGGCTAGCGAAGACGAACTGGTGGCAGCGCAAGGTGCATATAAAGAATTTGAGAAGAAGTTCTATGATTATCGTGACTGCCTAACCGCTAAGGAACAATCACTAAGCCCAGAAGCCACTGATTTAGAAGACCAAAAGGCGGCGATCGTGGCCGCCGATGATACGGCCTTCGCCGAACTCAATCGTGTGGCCAATGAATTTAATGCGGCGGTCAAAGCGTTTAAAGCAAGGTAATTTTATGCCTTAAAGATATAAACCAATTATCTTTTCGCGAAAACAAAAAGGCGATCACCGTTGGTGACCGCCTTTTTAAATGAAGCACTCTTAAGCATATATTTAGTATAAAAACTAACCTAGCGCTGCTCTAACCTGTTGGTGTTGCTCCCTCAGGCGAGCTGGCAAGCGCTCACCATAACTCTCTAAATAATCACCGAACTCATCCATTTCACGTCGCCACTGTTCGTTATTAATTGACGTAAGAGAATCCCAGACGGCGGGATCAATATTCAAATCAGCAATATCGACACCGTCTTCGGCAGGTAAAAAGCCAATCGCGGTTTCTTTAGCCCCGACCGTTCCCTTACAACGTTCGACTATCCATTGGAGTACGCGCAAATTTTCTCCGAAGCCTGGCCATAAAAACTCGCCGTCTTCATTTTGACGAAACCAATTCACATGAAATATTTTTGGAAGAGTGTCTGTACGCTCACTAAAACTTAACCAATGCGACCAGTAATCTGCGAAGTTATAACCACAAAAAGGTTTCATCGCCATCGGGTCTCGTCGAACAATACCAACTTCTCCGGTTGCCGCAGCGGTGGTTTCAGAAGCCACACCAGCGCCGATCAGAACGCCATGCTCCCAAGATTTAGCTTGGTATACTAAGGGGGCAAGTTCTCGACGTCGGCCGCCGAACACGATTGCTGAAATGGGCACACCTTCGGCCGCTTCAGCCAAATTTGAGTACGCCTTATTCTCGGTTGCGGAGACTGTGAATCGCGAATTGGGGTGAGCCGCTGGACCAGTTTCAGCGGAGTATTCAGCGCCCTTCCAATTCATACTCGGCTCGCCGTCCTTCTTATCTTCCCACCAAGGTTGATTGTCAGAGGTGGTACCTACATTGGTAAAGATCGTGTTTTGCTGGATCATATCGTAGGCGTTTCGATTAGTTTTAGCGTTGGTGCCTGGTACAACGCCAAAATAACCGGCCTCTGGATTAATTGCGCGTAATTGGCCCTCGGTGTCCATATGTAACCAAGCAATGTCATCGCCTAAGGTCCAGACTTTCCAGTCCTTATACTTTTCAGGGGGAATTAGCATGGCTAAATTGGTCTTTCCGCAAGCGGAAGGAAAAGCGGCCGCAATGTAATGGGTTTCGCCCTCGGGACTCTCGAGGCCTAAGATGAGCATGTGCTCAGCTAACCACCCTTCTTTACGAGCTTGCCAACTCGCAATTCTTAAGGCGTGGCATTTTTTGCCTAACAAGGCGTTCCCACCATAGCCTGAGCCATAGCTCATGATGCTGAGCTCATCAGGAAAGTGCATAATGAAACGACGATCTGGATCCAGTTCGCCAGTGGAATGCAAACCTCTGACAAAAGAACCTTCTCTTTCAATTCTGTTCAAGGCCTTGGCACCCATGCGAGTCATCATTTTCATGTTGATCACAACGTAAGGGCTGTCTGTGATTTCAACACCACAACGAGAATACGGTGAATCTATTGGCCCCATGCAATATGGGATCACGTACATGGTCCGGCCTTGCATACAGTCTTGATACAAATCGTTCATTTTATTCTTGGCGTCAGCAACTGGCATCCAATTGTTGTTGTCGCCAACAGTGGCCTGATCGTCTGAACAAATGAAAGTTAGATGTTCGACCCTAGCAACATCCTGAGGGTCTGATAAGTGGAGGTAGCAATTTGGGTGCGTGTCGGAGTTCAACGACGATAATGAACCGTCATCTAACATCAGATCTACGATCTGCTGATACTCTTTTTCGCTGCCATCACACCACACTATATTTTGTGGTTGTGTGAGCGTAGCAACGTCCGACACCCATGCTGCCAATTCTTGATTTTTCGTGGTCATAATCAACGCATTATTGGGTTATCTGAATCTACGATGCTCACCTTTTTAAACTAAAGGAGAACCCGTTCTTTGTCTTGGCACGGGTTTTACGTTGCCATTCACTTCATGAATCGTATGCTTGACATACCTTCATTGCCTCGTGTGTTGAGCGAGATCAAGCGATGGTTTCGCTGTGCCTATTTATTATCTGCGCGAGTCTAACAACGTATTCTCGAAAAGCCTACCCCTGCACGCAATTACTCGCCATTCATATCAATAATTCAACATGCATCCGTGAGTGAGAGCATATAAGTCATATTAATAAGGTCACACAGCTCAATATCGTTGTGATGGAATTCGCAACCGCTGTCCTACCTGGATAGTAGAACGGCGCGTCAAACGATTCGCATCGAGTAGCAAACTGCAACTTACTCGATAGTTTCTCGCGATTCCGCAGGCGGTCTGGCCTTTACGAACGATATGCCAGCTATTTTGTGCCGATATACTGACATACTGGCCTACCCTAATAATACTGTTCTTACGTAAGCCATTAATCGCCAAAAATTCACTGCACCGCATCGAAGAGCGCCTAGCGATAGAACACGATGTGTCCCCTCGTTTTACTTTATATTGGCTAAGGCCTGATTTTCCATTACTAATATCGGCCGAAGACGTGACTTCAACACTGGGTACCTTAGTTGCCAGAGAGATATTCTGTTGCCCGCTCTTTTTACTAGACGCAACGCTAATACCCCCGGTTTTACTAGGAACCTTGATTCGCTTACCAACGTAGATTACCGCTTTTCGATTAAGGTTATTTAGCTTTATTAAAGCACGGCATGACGCACCATAGCGTTCAGCAATTCCACAGGCGGTTTGCCCCTTGCGCACTTTATGCCATACGAAACCAGGCTTCTCGATTTCACGAGGCAGTCGTTTCATTTTTTCCACTTGAGTTAACCACCCTTCTTCTCGGTACGGCAACTTCACTTTGTAACCCTTAGGGATTAAGGCTTTGTGCTTCCAGATCACTTTTTTGAGTGCAGGGTTGAGTGCCTTTAACTCATTTGTATTAATGCCCAATTCGCGGCCCAAGCGCTTCGCTGACGTGGCTCGCGATAGCACCAAGGTATTATAAGAGTCTAGACGATTGGAATTATCAGGAGCCACCACTCCAAAAAAACTCTCAGAATTACGCGCAACATGCCTAGCTGCTAAGAAACTCGCATAAAAATTCTTTACCGCCGTCTGAAAACTTGGAGATTTATACTCTCTTAATAATCGCTCGTAATCCAAGCCGACCTGTTTAATCGCACGCTGCATGCCACGAACACCGTAGTTGTACGACGTGATTACGAATGGGTTTAAGTCTTTAGCCTGCACCGAGTCACCATTTTCAAAGGCGGCTTCGCTTAGCGTATCGACACTGTCGCGAAAGTACTTAGCCGCTGCATAGGTTGCCGCGCGAGGGTCGTAGCGTTCATCGACTTTAGTATTTACTTTA
>CAYQVT010000243.1:0-5433 GCA_964420885.1 uncultured Gammaproteobacteria bacterium | reverse complement strand
TCAACTAAAAGCCCAGGTACGTCAAGCACAGGTACGTCAAATTTTTCGCGAAGACCCCTCACTTACTCTAATAGGAAACATGAGGTCTACCCGGCAAGATCCAAACTTTATACAGCTTCAATTACCATCGCGATGCCCTGGCCTCCACCGATGCACAATGTCACCATGCCGTATTTACCACTCACGCGATGCAATTCATAAATTAATTTGGTCAGCAATATCGCGCCACTTGCCCCAATTGGGTGCCCGAGTGAGATCGCGCCTCCATTTGGATTAGTCTTATCATTTGGCAAATCAAGTTCTTTAGCGACGGATAAGGCTTGCGCGGCAAATGCCTCATTTGATTCAATTACGTCCATGTCGTCTACCGATAAACCGGCCTTCTTTAGCGCGATCGTACAAGCACCCACTGGGCCAATTCCCATGATCTCGTTGGGCACGCCACAACGACCATAAGAGACAACTCGCGCCATCGGTTTGGCATTTTGCTTTTTTGTTTGCTCTCCCGTCGCTAATACCAGCATCGCAGCGCCGTCATTGATCCCAGACGCATTACCTGCAGTTACAGAGCCATCTTGTTTAAATACCGCGCGCAAACCGGCGAGGCCTTCTAAGGTACTACTTGCTCGAGGGTGTTCGTCGGTATCAAACACGGTCACCCCTTTACGGGTCTTTAATTCATAAGGAACAATTTGATCTTTAAAATAGCCGTTTTCTATCGCAGCCACGGCACGTTGTTGGCTTTGTAAAGAGAACTCATCTTGTTGCTCGCGACTTATGTTGTATTTTTCGGCTAAGTTCTCAGCGGTGATACCCATATGACCCACACCAAAAGGGTCTGTTAACGCGCCCGTGAGTTCGTCCTGTATCTTTCCGTCGCCCATGGCCTGGCCCCAACGATTGGTGGTTAATAAATGACCAGCCGTACTCATGCATTCAGTCCCCCCGGCGACGGCAATGCCTATTTCTCCAAGCTGGAGCTGCTGTGTCGCAAAGGTTACGGCTTCTAAACCAGAACCGCATAGTCGATTCAGGGTTAAGGACTGAGTATGGATTGGCAAGCCACCATCAAGAGCCACCCGGCGAGCAATATAAGCGTCCTTAATATCTGTTCGAATAACATGGCCAACAACGTTTGAATCAACGCTTTGCTGATCGACGCCACTGCGAGTTAATGCTTCTTGGGTTACAAAAGCACCGATGTCGGCAGGCGATACGCCTTTTAGGCTTCCGCCAAAACTACCTATGGCGGTTCGGGCTGCACTTAAAATATATACGTCGTTAATCATGGTTTATCCTGTGCATTCCTGCACTAAAATGGGGGTTAATTTTAACTCAAAGGTCGTAAACGAAGACCTTTTCGAAAGCGGCTGTAATACCTTTGCCAATTAACCGATCTTAACAAGTGAGCATACTAGCTGGCTAGCGTTCGCATGTCATGCTCGTTATTTGTTTATGTTATCGTTCATTTTATGCATTCAAAGCTGACTTTTTATATCGCTGTTATCGTATTAACTCTCATCGGAAGTGTAGGCTTATTACAAATTATCAGCGTTGGCTCACCAGAAAAGCACGTTAGTGTCGCTGATGAAAGTCATCAATACTCGAATCCCGAACCGACAAACAATATTGAACTAAGTATCCATGACTTGGTAGACCCTAGCAATGACGACGCATCGAGGTTCGGCTCTATTTTGCAAATGATCGATGCTGGCCTGGCATTTGAAGCCTCCGCCGCAATCAATGAGCACTATTCAGATCTAAGCAGCATTCAGCTGTCATCACTTAAATCGGCATTTTTAGCCCTCGCCTTTGGTGCAAGCAGCAACGACTTATCACGAACAAAGAACGTGTTGGTCGCTGCGAGCAACGCGTTTGACGAACTTGATATCTGGACCTACCTAGGCGACGCTGCGTTGTCGAGCAAAGATTGGAATATTGCCTTCGATGCACATTTTCGTGCCAGTGAATTAGAAAACGACCCAACAGACTTAAACACATTACTAAAAAAATTGCTGATTAGTAGCAGCCATCTTCGCAGTAGCTTTGAAAGCAATAGTGACCCCATTAGTGTTAAGAACCTATATCAGCGTTTGAGCAATCTTCACCCTAACTTTCAACGTTTTCAATATGAGTTAGCCATCGCGACTATGAAGGTTGGAGAAACAGATACGGCCAAACAGCAACTGCAGTTATTAGTTTACGACCTTGAACTCGGTGAGGCGGCGAAACAAGCATTAGCACAAATCGAGGCTCAAACAACTCCCGAGCCTGGGGTCGCGATTGCGCAACCACCTGCGCCAGCAACACGCGCCAACGACATCATCGTTCCCTTGGTTCCAGTGGGAGGTTCGTTTATCGTTAATAGTATTATCGACCGAACTGCGGCGCCGTTATTATTAGATACTGGTGCATCGATAACGTCGCTTTCCACTCAATTAATTGATCGTCTTGGTCTTCAACCAACAGGCCAAACAATTCGCCTCAGCACCGCCAACGGTATCACCAGTGCGCGCATTTATCGGCTAACTCAACTTAAGCTGGGTAACTTGATATTGCGAGATATGTTGATCGCCGAAATCAGTCTAAGTAGCAATGGCAATTTTCAAGGTTTACTTGGCACCGATGTCCTGAATCAATTGGCACCTAAATACAGTTACCTAATCGACAATCAGCAAAGTGCGCTTATTTTTAGAAAACGTTATTAGCCGAAGGTCTTACTGAGCATGATTGATATCTCGATGCTCACCAGGCTTTGAAAAAAAGTCTGCGCCACTTTCGATTAGATCGCTAGGGGTATTTACTGGCACGTGAACCCCAACCGAGTGCTCTGCTTTGAGCCTATTACTCAAGATCATTGGACCCTGCTTACTGGTATAAAACCAGTACGGTGGAAAGGCTAGATTATTGATGCGCTTTGCCCAATGCTTTTTATGAGGCTTAAAATGAAGGTCATTCGGGTCAGCATCGCCCATATGGATAACGCTGAATTCCCCTCCAAAACTGACCCTATGGACGAGATTTGAAACATCTTTCCTACTCGGCCAACCGGCATGAGGAATCCTTACGCTTTCAATTTGGATCTGACCCAAGGTTAGATTCTCGGGGGCATCGCCTACCGCCAATGCAATTGGAATCAACTGCGATCCAAGCGATTCACTGCCCTCGAGTTCGTTTATCATTGCCATCGCCTGTTTTGGCGCGATCAAGGTCACCGCTTTATTGCTTTGTAGATAACGAACCGTATCTTCAGCCGAAAAATGATCACCGTGAGCGTGACTGATTAAAATTATGTTTATGTCATCGTAGGGTGGCTTTCTTTCAAATATTGCCTTTCGAATCTCATCCGGAACGAGTTGATACGAGCCATAATTATTGTGAAAAAACGGATCGAAAAGTACATTTCCAGCCGAACTGGAAATGAGCACTCCTTCATTTCCAAGATAGGTCGCTGACGCATTGCGATCGACATCACTTTGGTGAGCTTGCGCACTTAGTTCCGTAAGAGAATAAAGCACAACAACTATCCATGGCAGCACTTGTTTATAGAAGTTCATGTGGGCTAAGTATTGACTGGTTAGATCTTGTCGACAAGTTTAACACTTTTACGGCTAAGAATTCAGAACAGCCTTAAGAATTGAACACCTTATAAACCGGCGAATAACAACTCATCTTCTATTAACATTAGCTCTTGCCAATCTAACTCACTTTCGCTGACAATATCGAGCGATGGCCTCGTGTCTTGATCTACTTCTAAGTTCAAAAAACCAACCGTTATCAACAAAAGCACTACACTTATCGCTAAGGAAGGTAATACTAAGCGGAATTTTCCTAAACGAGTCTTTGTTGGTCGTGACACCAGATTGGTTGGCGACTCTTGTGACAGGTTTTTGGCGCCCTCAATGATAGACATTTTTAGACCATCCACATTCGGCACCGGCTCTCTAGGATATGCCTCACTAATAGAAATATGAGTAGAATTATCGTTACTAGTTTTCATGATAAGACACCGCGTTATCCTGCTGCGCTAAATATTTTGCGGTAGATGTTTGCTCCTCAAGTTTCTGTTGAACGTGTTTGGCTAAATTCTTTTTCGCTCTGTGTAATAGTGATTCTAATGCTTTTATGCTGATAGCCAAAATTTCCGCAGCGTCTTTCTGTGCGATTTCACCATAGACCACCAAGTTTATCGCGTCTCGCTGTGATGTCGGCAGGGATCTAATCCCAGACTCTACACAGGCTTGGCGCCAATGCTCTACTTGTTGTTCTTCGATCAAGACTTCTTCTGAATCAACAGCAGCTAACCCTTGGTCTACCAATGATGACTCTAGAGACTGTTGTCGAACGCTTTTGCGCTGAAGATCATGACATGCGTTAATGGTCACGCGGTAAAACCACGTCGTATATTTGGATTTTTCGGGATTCCAAAGGTGTGGCCGTTGCCAGAATTTCAAAAATGATGCTTGGACGACATCTTCCGCATCTCCTTGGTTCCCTAATGTTCTAAACGCTAGTGCAAAAAAACGATCGGTGTGCCGATGCACTAGCTCGGCAAATGCCTGCTCGTCGCCTTGGCGGATAAAGGCAACGAGTTGAGGGTCACTCTTATTGGCGTACGCGTTCACCCGTGTTTAATTGTCGTTATCCTGATCTTGCGCGTCTTGTTCGCCAACACCGTCACGTAACTCGCGACGTTTCTTTCTTATTTCAGCCCTTTTCTCTTTCATTCTCGCACGCATTTCCCGACTCACTTCTCGACCCTCTTCCTTGGTCACATAGCCGTCGGAATTGATATCCATTTTTTGAAATCGGGCTTCGGCGTGCGCCAGAAATTCATTCAAATCAATTTGACCATCTTTGTTAGTGTCAACTTTCTCGAGCATCAATTTGTGCATTTTCCCGTGCCCTCTTCGGTGTAAGCGATGTTCACCTCTCGCCTGTTCGGTCGCTTCTGGAAGCACATCTGATTGATCGGATTCTTGTGCTTGAACTGCACTCGCTAGCAGTAGACTTGAGAAAAGAAAGGTTAGCTTATTCATAGTGGTTACCTCAAAAAGTTAAATCGAACTGAATGTATCAATGTAATATGAGTAATACGGTGAGTATTTATAAACCCTTCGGTTTGAGGGAAAATTATTGAAAATTTCTTTCCTTCAACAACTACAACGCCCACCATATAATAAAATTGAAGGATTTAGATCCTCTTAACGAAACCCAAGTCACCTAAAGTACGAGCTAATATACCTCCTGATTATCTTTAAAATTGAGCAAGTATAAGGAACCCGGAGAGTGAGTGATTCCTGGTGGCTCCAAGGTGATGCTTTTTAGGTCACCAGAATACCAACCGTGTAAGTACCCCCTGTACTAATAGAAATTTTTCACTGCTGTCCCGTTAACTTATCCCACTAAAAGTAACTGGTTAGGGTTTACGTA
>CAYQVT010000242.1:0-5503 GCA_964420885.1 uncultured Gammaproteobacteria bacterium | reverse complement strand
CTGGCGCCGAATCAGGCTCAATAAATTGGCCGCCCAATGTGGCGCGCGTGTTTAACGCAATGGTGTGCGTGGCTTTGCCGTGAATAACTGTTTCTTTTGACATGATGTTTCTCTTGGTTTGGGTTGTTTGGTTTAGCCGACTTCTAAGTAGGGGAGGTGAAGTAATTTGCCAGAAATGTTATGGCGCACGTCCGTAGACGAATTGCCATCGACAATTTCGGCGCCGTTATTAAGCGTGACTTCGCCAGTTATAGAACCTGAAAACTGCGCTGTTCTAAAAATGAAGCTGGTGCCGTCGAAATGAAACACTTGATTGGCGTCGGGGTCCAGAATTACAGCCGCGCCAAAGGTGTTGAGTAAGTTATCGACACGGCTGATAATGGGCAAAGGCGTGGCGCTGTTAAAGCTTTCAGCCTTCCACCGATTGTACGCTTGTTCGGCATTATCAATACTGCTTAGCGCTTCAGCGTTGGCCTTGGTGTCGGTAATTAAATTATCTTCGCGCAACGCTAGTGTTTGAGGCTCTAGCGTGCCGTTACCGATTTCGTCACCCAAGTACATTTTCACTACGTACGGGCTGTGATCGAAAGACGTTATTTGTAGGAAATATTCAGAATGATCAAGCACTGCAAGTGGGTCAGCACCGGCGCTAGATTGCGTGTCGGCGATCATTTGTGGCAAAACGCCATTAATGTCGGATATTTCTAAAAACGACGTGTTGGTATTGTTACCAGGCGCTAAACTGTTAAGCGAAAACTTAGCCCCCTCAACAGGGCCAGAAGAGTCGCGAAGTTGAATATTGACTGAGATTCCCTTAATTCGCTTATTAAGCGTACCGCCTAAGTCGGTTCGGCTAAGATCAATGTTGCTATTCACAAATCTAAGGCTTGTGTCGACGTCATTTGAAATCGTATAGTCGTTACTAACCGATTCTTTAGACAAAATACCGTTAAGCGACAATTCGCCAGCGGATAAGTCAGACACAATGGTTTTGTTGCAGTTTATAAACTCCAGATTAAAGAGTTCACAGTCTTGAGAAATAAGTGACAAATGTGACAATTGTTCAAATGTGCAGTTGTGCATGGCACCGCCTTTTTGCAATAACACTGAGAAATCGAACGTGTTCGGCGACATCTCGGTGAAGGTGCAATCTATTGCCTCGCTGACACAGAGCGTATTGGCAATGCCATTGCCGAAGCTGATGATATGACAGCCGTACAGGTTGAAGCTGGCGTTTTCTTGAATTGTGCCAGCCTGATCGATGGCATAGCCCTGATAGTCGGCGGTATTGTCAAGAATGATTGTGCAACCGTTCACGCCATACGGATTTCCGTTTGCGTCTAATAATTTTTCACCTAGATTGATGGCACCGGTGCTGGATGCATCGGCAAAGACTCTTTGCGAGAAATAGCCAACATCGTTTTTCAGGTTCAGTGACCCCAGCGTAAAATAAATCTCACGATTAACGACGTACATTTTTCCTGATTTATATATCGAGAATTCATCAAATGCGTCGAGGTCGTCAAAGTCGTAAACCGAATTGGTATCTGAATTGATTTGAAACGTGAATTGGTTAAAGATCAGCGCCATGGTTTTTCCTATGGTGTTTCCATATGGAACTCTCGAAGCTTGTCTTGGCCCGATTCAAGTTTATCCAAACGGGCATGAATCGACTTTAAGATCACGGCTGTTTCACCAAGAAGAACCGTTTTTGTTTGACCGCTTTTTTCAACTTCTTTTAACCGGCCAATAGCGTCAATTGCCAAATAAGTAAGTAGAGCCATGCAAATAGTAAGTAAACTTGGCGAAAACAGTTTAGCTAATGAATTTTTTAACTCGACGGTCATTTAAGAAATTCCCTTTGTATCTACTTTATTCTTCTTATCGAAAGAGCGCATCGCGCCGACGCCCAACATGCCGGTTACAACGGTAAAAAGGGCGCCGGTGTCCATAACGGGTGGATACGACGTGCCAGCCGCAATAATTCCGGCAGCAATCAAGCTGGTCCATAACCAAGTAAGCAAGGGGTACACGATAAATTGATACGCCATAGCACTGCCGCCGACCCAGCCAATAAATGGACGCCAACCGGCCACAAAAATAGATGCGTGACCGGCTTCGGCTTTGTTAACTTCCATTTGTGCAACCATGAGTTTTACATGTGCGTTTAACTCTGCGACGTTGCCTGCCTGCTTTAGTTCTTGTAAACGCTGCAATTGTTCAGCTCTCTTGTTAGCGTCCGGCCAAATGCGCTCTATTGCCATCTTGCCGATATCTAGAATGCTGCTGAGTGGGTCAATAGTCATCTAAACCTCCGTGGTCGCGGTTTTCTTCTTGGTTTTTCGTTTAGCGGGTTTACGCGTTGTTTGCGACTTGGTCTTTACGTCAATCTTAGTAGGGCCTGAATCGTTGGCGGCTTTTGGGTAAGATTTACGACACAATTCGTAATGCGGGCCGTCGATGAATGATTTCCAGTCACCGCCCCAAACGATGTCGATTTCAAGTTCCTTTGCCGCTTGTTTGAATGCCTTGGCAATAAGGAAATAGTGCGGCCATGCCCAACTTATTTCTCCACCGACCCACGCTGCCACATCAATGGCATGGCCGGTTAGATGGCGCGAATCCATGGTGCTAGAGGCGCCGGTTTCGACCAGGCGCTTTTGGCGTCGTTGATTTCGCACTCCTTCAATCACGACGAAGTCGACTGTTGAAATCTCCAGTGCCCGAGAGGCAACCATTTTTAAAGCCCAATGGACGCCGTCTAAGTTTTTTATACTTCGTTTGCTAAATCTAAACATAAGGTCTTAGTCATATAGTTGAATAAGTTGTTTTACTTGAGACGTTTGGTGACGCGCTTGCGGAACGGCAACACGTGTTCCAACCGGTAGAACTGGTTCGACGCTATTTATATGAGGATTGATCAACATTAGCTCCGTCAAAGCGTTGGTATTGCCGAGCGTTCGCCAAGCGACACTATCTAAGGTTTCGTTGGCTTTTGTAGTAACGTGGGTACTCATATCAGCGCTACCGAAATTCTTGATTTACCGAGTAAGCGACGAATGGCTTCGCGCGATTGGCGAAGAAATTTGTCTACACTTTGGTCAACGCTGTCAGCACGATCGTGACCACTTGCAGTGGTGTCGAAATCACGATATTGCTCACTCGATTTAGATTTAGCCAGAGCGTAGACCGCTGTTTTAAAATCCAGTTCATTCGCCGTCGTATCACCTATGTATGTGGTTTCTATGTCGTAGAAACTCGAAACATCTACGTTATCGGTCTTCAGAGTCTGCAATTCAATACAGACTTCGTGTAAGGCCTGCTGTAAATAGTGTAATTGCCGTTCGAACTGTACACTCCCTGTGATTCTATAAACGCGTTCAAATTCAGATTTTGAAACCGCGGGAAACCATTGATCACCAAGAATCTCATCGTCGTTGTTGCTCTTTGCTGAAGCGGTTGAGATGAACGATGTTTGTGACATGTTTTAAGTTCTCGTTATGGGGGGTCGGGCGGTTTTTGCCGTTTGTTTTGGTCTAGCCAGACTTAGGCAAAACCGCCGTCCCCATGGCGCAGGAAGTTGTTATTCGGTTTCTAGTGATTTCGATAGTTTTTTTATCAAGGTTTTAACGCCTGATTTTTCATTGAATTCGAGTGCTTTGGTCAAATATTGCAACGCAAGTTTTGCATTATCATCGATGTATCGAAGGCCAATAGCCTTGAACAATTTTGCTCGGACTTCGTCAACCATGTCGTGTTCAGCCGTTAAGTTGTCAAGGTGAGTTAGAGTGCTCATTGCATCGAATTCGGAATTTTTCATCGATTCCTCTGCTATCTGCTCGGTAACGGTAGTCACAAGGTTGCGCGAGAAGTTCTCCGGCATTCCCAATTTGTGCTTGATGCAGTACTCGGCAATTTCCATGCCTCGATCAAAGTTTAGACAGTCGATGTTCCACAACATAATTGTGGTTAAGCAATCGTCTTTTACACCTGCATCTGAGATCAGAACGCCATCAACATAGGCTTCATAGTCGGGCAGTAACTCTCGCTTTTTTTCTGCCTTGGCAATCGTGGACTTGATCTTACTTAGCTGATTTTTGTCACGGCCTAGCTTAGCCAACATCAACTCGTACTCACTGGCGCCTTGCATAGAATCGCCCGTTTTGGCGGCTTCTGTTGCGGCACGTTCGGCAAGAATTCTTTCACGATGTTTACGGGCTAGGCTCATGATCTGTTCAGCTTTATAAGGGTTCTTGTTTGATTGTCAGGCTAAGGCTACTTATTAAGCCCAACCCCCAACACCGTCGGGTACTTGAACACCTTCAATCAATGCCATCTTGTCGTAGTCTTCAACAATGAAATCCATATTGGCGCTCTGGAAATCTTCAATACGGTCGCTTTCCGGAACGTCTTTAATATGGCGCCGACGCGAACCGTCCTGAACATAAATACTCAGATTGCTAAGCGTGGTTACGCAAAAAGCATTCGCAGGGAAATAGGGAACTGTAATACTTGGCAGCCCACCAAGGGACTTGTTGACGATGATGGATTCGAGGGCCTTTCGCTCGGTTGGAGCATCGGTACCGTCGGTCAGAGCTAGATATTTATCAGCCAGTAAACGTCGGCCGCAAATTACAAGCATGCCATCGGCCTCTTGATGCCATTCTGCTATCAATTCTTGATGCGCGTCTAAAACACATGAATCGATGTTTTGGTAGTCTCCGCCATCGCCGACTTTATAACCGCTTATTACGCTTTCGTTTTTGTTCGCTCTCAACTTTTCAAGCCAACCAATTGCGACGTCTTGTAATAGCGGGTTAGTGGCTCGATCGGAAGTCGCCGCACGTGAAGTGCCGTTAAAGCCGATTCGCAAACGGTCAAACGCTTGTTGGCGAATGACTGCGGCCTGAATCATAGTTTGGAAGTTTGGAAACTTAGCCCATGCGTCAAGCTTCGCGTAACGCAAGTGAGTATCAAAGTTCACTTGCTGACAGTGGTAACCATCTTTATCGAGAGACGTGACATCACTGGTTTGACGCTTTCCTGCCCCAGTTGTATCGGTGGTCGAAGCGATAGAACCAGTTGTATCAAGCCCAAGCTTTTCGCCCATTTGTTCAGTTGGGTATTCGTAAGCAATATTATCTAGAAAAGCATGAGATTCGCGAAGTTTTAGCTCCAGAGTTTGAGACACAGTCGGGTCGACGTTGAATTTAGTTGACCCGACTTCGTCGGCCGTCAATGAATTAAGTGCGGCTTGTTGAGCCAAGAACTGGTTGAACTTTTGACGTGTCAATTTGAGCATTTTGTATTACCTGGTGCGGCTTGGGTTTTAAGTTTGTTTCGGCTTGTTAAGTTAGTCTTAGCACTCGGCTAATTCGTCGTTCGAGTCGCCAGCGTTTTGCGGCCTAGGCGTATAACTGCCGGCCGGTTTTTTCGCAAGCACATCAACAGTTGTTTTCAGCTCTTTTGTAAGATGACTAACATTTGAACTTAGGGTGGTTAT
>CAYQVT010000241.1:0-5564 GCA_964420885.1 uncultured Gammaproteobacteria bacterium | reverse complement strand
GCCGAGTGGAATCTCGCCTGCCGATCAGCAATCTATGTTGGAGTTGTGTCATTCTCTAGACGTTGATGTCTGCCAACAACTTCTAGACGAAATTTCTGGAAAGCTCGAAAAGATTAGTAGTCCTGTTTCTTACTTTTATACGCTTATAAAAAAGCACCAATCAGGTGTCTTTGTTTCAGCATCTTCAAACTCGGTCGTTTCAAAACGCGAGATAAAGGATGCCACTGAAGCACGTTATCAACGTCAGCTTCAAGCAAGCGAAGAACGAGCGTTACGCATGTTCGAAGAACATGAGAAAAGTAATGGGTAATTTACTTCGTAAACAACCATCGTTGTCGCCTCTTTTACCAACTCTGTTTACCATGTGAAACAGAAGTTGGTAATCCATGGCATTCCAGGAATGCCCTCAAAAACATGCTCCTTGGACATACGCTATGTGTTTGAAATGGTGCGGTTTTCCGGCTGGACGCCTCCTAAACAGCACAGGGCAAGCCCTCTGAGTTCTTACTTTTTCCTGTACGTCAAAAGCGAATTCATTCACCCGGCACCGTCACGCGCAGCAGCGCTCGACCAAGCCATCTACGACTGCATATTTTGTGCTGAACGCTCAAATATTTGCCCTATGGGGACCACTGGACGTGTTCTCTCATATAGCTTGGTCGAGCGCTTTCGCTTCGACGGTGCCTGCAAGGCACGCTTGGCTTATCGTGGGCGAACGCTCAAGCTTTTCACCGCTGGGGCGGCGAAATCCTCGCATGGTTCGTTTGTTTTTTACTGGGGTAAAAAGCCTTCACGAATTTTAGCTTTGCTGTCGCAAATCAAAACCGAATCAGTCACTTTTGCGCTGGGGCGCAATCACTCCTTTGCTCTACTGGGGCAGATCATTCGTCCGAAAAACCTTCGCGCTTGAATGCGCTGCGCGTTGCTGAACGCAACTTTACATGAGAGGCATCATGACCAATTTAAATTCCCTATCTGAAAAATTGTTTCAGCTGTTAGGTCGCTATTTAGAATGGCTGGTAGCGCCATTCTCAAAGATCAGCGACATGCCTAACGTTAGCCTTGTCATCGCCTCTCTCTGGGCGACAATATTCGCTCTTTGGTTTATAGCTAAGTCAATACAGGCTGGCCAAGAATCTAAACTAAACGGCTTTCTAAAACGCATAAACGGCGTTGCTTTTATTTCTCTCGTTTTCTTTCTCTTATCGGTCCTATTAAGCGCAGGATATGTCTCGAGTCAGCTCAACAACAGCCAACGCATAATTCGTTGGCTCACTGAGTACTTAGCGGTACCGACCGTTTACACATTTTTTGGCCTGGCTCTCGGTTCACTGGTTCTTGGCTGGTTTAGTATTCGAACTTGGATACCAGCAACCAATCGCTGGATTACTCTCAAGGTTGTAAAAAAGAGTTATCACGATTCTGGCGTTTCCGATATCAGAGATATATCGAAACTGATACCTAAACAAAAAAAGTACAACCCCACGCAGTATTGGGATAAAAAAGGGAAATCATTTTTTATCGGGCTCGATCCGACTAACAAACCTGTTTACGTGCCACTGGACGAGTGGCGTAGCCAACACCAACAAGTGTTGGGCACAACGGGTTTTGGTAAAGGCGTGGCAGTCACCAACCAACTGGCTCAAAGCCTCTCGTTTGGCCAATCAGTCGTTGTATTCGACCCTAAAAATGACGAGTGGGCTCCGTCGGTCTTATTAACAGTCGCTAAGCACTATAAACGGCCAGTCTGCGTTATTGACCTCAACAACGACGCTAGCCAACTGAACCCGCTGTACGGGGCGAATGAAATGGAAATTTATGACCTATTCATTGGTGGTTTTGGCTTGGCGGAGCGCGGGGCTGAGAGTGATTTTTACCGATCAAAAGAGCGCCGTGTTGTTCAGCAATGGCTATCAGCACTTAGCGCTGGCACTACCCTCACCGAACTGGTCGAATCGCTAACCGAGGTTGACTACGACAACGCGCCAAAGCTTTGTAATGACTTAACTGAGTTAGCGATGCTCGGATGCTTACAAACTAAGCAAAAAGGCGCTTGGTACGACGTGCTCAACCAAGGCGGTTTAGTCTACGTGATTGGCTCTGTCAGGCGTGAGCCAGTGCTTCGCCTGCAAAAAATGTTACTACTGAGAATCATGCAGCGCTTGGAGAAACGGAATCGCCAACAAAACCACACTCATGTAACCCTATTCTTAGATGAGCTTAAATACCTACTGTGTAAGCCTTCACTGCAAGCACTAGGAACAATCCGAGACAAATCAGCAAACATTTTACTCGCACACCAATCGATTAACGACTTACGAGACGTACCCGCTGATTTAGACCCAGAAGCGGTAAAATCGGCCGTACTCGAAAACACGGCATTAAAGATCGTTTATCGCTCTCAAGACCCAGAAACCGCTGAATGGATTGCTAAACGCTCAGGCACCATCTCGGCCCACCGCGAGATGCGAGACATCGACACCACAGAAGGCTTAGCGGAAGTGACAAAAAGTAATCGCCGCCTTATTCAGTCTGAGCGCTATCACGTTGATGTAAACACCATTCTGAGCATGCCCAAGCAATGCAGCGTGTTCTTTTCTAACACGCCAGCTCAGATCGTGCTCACTAGCCCCATTACCGTGAACAAGCTCGCAATTGAACCAACAACAGTTAGCGAAGATAACGAAGAACCACCTGAACCAAACAAGCCTAAGAATACGCTGGAGGTGTTTTCATGAACACCGAACTTATATTTGACTATCGCGAGCGCCAAAAACGGATTGAAGAAAAGAAACAAGCCCTGCTTTCATGGCTCGCTGACTTTACCTGGACTACTCCAGAACTCGCTGGTCAAGTTATGGGGCTCACCACTCGCGCAGGGATTAACAAAACCTTGAAACGTCTACAGGCCGAGCACCTCATTAAAGAAGCCTTTATCACCCTAGCAGATAACAGAGACCTCAGAGTGATCGGCATCACCCCAAACGGCTTGCTCTGGTGTGATAACAGCCCAACGGCTATCGACAAAACCAGTTTTGACCCAAACCGCGTGGCACAAAGCACTATCATTCACCGCCTAGACGTTCAACGTTGCCGAATCAAGCTCGGTAACCATGGTTCTAAATGGGTTTCCGAAAATAGCTACTCAAAACGCATTACCTACCGACCTGATGCAATCTTTGAGGCGAACGACACAACGATAGCCCTAGAACTGGAACGAACAGCAAAGACTAAGGAGCGATATCAGCAAATTATTACCCAGCACTTGAGACAAATTAATAACAACTCTTACGAGTGTGTCCACTACGTAAGTACCGTGCCCGGTTTCGCAGTGCGCTTAGAACGACTATTTAACTCAATCACTAAGTTGCCCGTTCGAGGGCAGCAAGTCATGTTTAGTGACGAGCTGCGACAGCATTTCAAATTTTACGATTTAAACGACTGGAAATTCTAATATGAACAAAGATGATTACACGCCACTATATCAATTCGAAGATGAAACCATCTCCGTTCGAATCGGCAAGCCAAATGTCGGCGACGGAGCTTTCTTAGCATTTAATGGCGACATTCAATTTGGCTTTGTAAACGACCAATATGAAGACATGCTATTGCCCTCCTTAGATCGATAAATAATGAATCTATGGATGGCACCTTCAAATTCTACCGATGTCAGAACGATGACTATCGCCTTCAAAGCCATGCGCTCATGCTCGTGATGGATAATAAAACCGGCTTAGCTTTACAAAGTCACACTCAAAAAATACTAGAAGCATGTGACTCTCACTAAAATCAGAATTAGTTTAATAACTTAACTATTTGCATAAATTAATTTATGCAAAAATGATATATTTTAAACATAATACTTGAAGTAAGTTTAATTTTATCGCTTAATGCATAAATATAACTATGCAAAAATAAGATTACTTAAACCGAGCATGATCAGTCTAGCAAAATTACTGAAGCCAGGCCACCTTGTTAGCCGCAAGGTCTTGTATTCGCATGGACTGAGCAGACCTGATGTGGACTACTACGTGCGCTCTGGTTTTTTGTCTTCTTTTGCTCGAGGTGTTTATCACCGAAAAAGTGACTACAACCTAACCTGGCAAGAAGTCGTCGCATCTCTCACAGACTTGGGCTATCACGCACATGTTGGTGGAGCTTCAGTCGTTCGAGAGGCTGGGCTAGATCACTTCGTTAGTGTTAGTGATTCAGCAACTTCAATATCGCTGTATTCAGCAGAACCGCTGCCCAAATGGCTCAGCGACACACCAGTCACAGAAACACTAACAGGCACAAAACAAAGTTGGCTAAGGAAACTGCCAAACTCGGCTTATAGAACGCAAACATTCGGCCAATGGGATCGAGAAATAAAATACGCCAGATTGGAACTTGCTCTGCTAGAGCAACTCGTTGATGCAAAATTAGAAACCGAGTTAATCGCTATCGATAGGCAACTAGAAGGTATGGCAAATTTAAGCCCAATAAGGCTTAACGAATTACTAAGGCTCTGCCCCAACATAAAAGCAAAACGTTTATGCGGCTGGTTATTACAACGCCACGATCATGCATGGATAAAACGTATACAGTGGGAAACTGTAGATTTAGGTAAAGGCAAACGGTCAATAATCAAAGGTGGCCGTTACAATGATCAATGGCAAATAACTGTGCCAAAAAAAATGGAGGATCAAACAGTCTATGGACACTAACAATATCTATTATAAGCAAGTTCAATTACTTATGAGCGTGTTGCCGACGGTGGCAAAGCAAACCTGTTTTGCTCTAAAAGGTGGTACCGCAATCAATCTATTTGTGCGTGACCTACCACGGCTTTCTGTTGATATCGACCTCACCTATATTGAAAAAGGAAACCGTGATGAGAGCTTAAGCAAAATCAAACAGGCTATGCAAGACATTCAGACTGACTTACAAAAAAGAGGCTTTACAGTCTCAGAATCTCAGAAAAACGGCGTATTAACGCGCATTCTTGTGAGCAATAAAGAAACGCAAATAAAGATTGAAACAACCCCGGTTATGCGCCAGACGGTACACCTACCAACAATGCAAACCGTTACTCCCTATGTAGAAGATCAATTTGGTTTTGCTGAAATCAATATGCTTGATTTTAATGACCTCTATGCTGGAAAACTGTGCGCGGCACTTGATAGACAGCACCCGCGTGATCTATACGATGTAAAGCTTCTATTGGAAAAAAGGGATTAGCGAAGAACTCAAAAATACGTTTTTGGTTTACCTAATCAGTAGCCCAAGGCCCATGGTCGAATTGATAAAACTGAACGTGAAACCACTAACGGAAGCTTACGAGAAGGGATTTGAAACGATTACCAGCTCACATGTACCCGTAGAACAACTCGAAGTGGCTAGAGAGCAACTCATCGGCAACCTGCACAATATGTTTACTGACTTCGACAAAGAATTTTTACTCGACGTCAAGCGAGGCACCGCTAATTGGGCTAGTTTCCATTACCCCCATGTTGAACACTTACCCGCTGTTGCCTGGAAGATTATTAATCTAGACAAAATGAGCCGCAAGCGAGAAAGGCTGC
>CAYQVT010000240.1:3528-5600 GCA_964420885.1 uncultured Gammaproteobacteria bacterium | reverse complement strand
GAAGTCGACGTACTTAATAGCGAAGTAGGGCAGCAAGTGAAGGCACGTCAAATACTGGTAACAATCAAGGAGTCGCACTAATGCCTGTTCGTATTGGGGGTGCCTCGGCATTCTATGGTGATAGCCAGTTAGCAGCCCGACAATTAGTCGACCATGGAGATATAGACTATTTAGTATTTGATTATCTGGCTGAAGTGACCATGGCGATTCTCGCTCGTTCAGCAGCAAAGCGGCCAGACTTGGGTTATGCGGTGGATTTCGTCACAGTAGCAATGGCTGACGTCTTAGCCGACTGTGCTAAAAAGGGTATCAAAGTAGTCGCCAATGCCGGAGGCGTGAATGTCCCTGGCTGCATTGCTGCACTCGAAGAACTCTCTCGCCGAAAAGGGCTGGAATTAAAGATCGCCGGTGTTTATGGCGATAATTTGATTGACCACCCAAGCCTGCCTATTGAATCGATGGTCGAAGCTCAATCTGGAGAGAACTATCCGCCGCAGCCAGCGAGTTCAAACGCTTACTTTGGTGCGGCGCCAATAGCCGACGCCCTAGCTGCAGGTGCCGATATTGTCGTTACCGGTCGAGTGGTAGACAGTGCCGTCGTTCTAGGCCCGCTTATGCACGAGTTTAATTGGGCAAAGGACGATTATGATCGGTTAGCCCAAGGTTCTTTGTGCGGGCATGTCATCGAATGCGGAGCTCAATGTACTGGTGGTAATTTTACCGATTGGCACTTAGTCCCAGATTTTTCGACAATGAGTTATCCTGTGGCTGAAGTAAACGAAGACGGCTCATTTACCATCGGTTTACCAAGTGGCAGTGGCGGCATTGCTACCATTGGGTCAGTCGCTGAACAGATTGTTTATGAAATTGGTGACCCTGCAAACTACCTGCTGCCCGACGTGGCGTGTGACTTTTCGCATGTAACGATTGAACAGCTTGGCAAAGATCTTGTTAAGGTAGCAGGCGCCAAGGGTCGGGCGCCGGGTAAACACTATAAAGTATGCGCAACTTGGGTAGATGGGTATAGGCTGATTGGCAGTTTCTTCATGGCCGGGCCTCGATCTGCCGACAAAGCTCGTACAGGTCTGAATGCTTGGCTCACTCGTACGCGTGAGGTTTTCGAGGAAAAAGCTTGGGGAGATTATCGGCGAACCAGCATTGAAATCGCTGGCGCGGAAGAATTGTACGGCCCACATTCTCAGCAACAAAACAGCCGAGAGGTGGTCGGCAAATTTGGTTTACATCATGACAATAAGAGTGCCTTAACATTTGCAGCAATGGAAATGGCGTATTTGGCAACGTCGGGACCACCCGCGATGGCGGGTTTTGGTGCTGGTCGCGCGCGCCCTCAGCCATTGATGAGAGTGCATTCCACATTGATCGATAAATCGTTAATACCGGTGAACGTTCTATTGGGAGACGCCACCATCATCAAAAAACATTATCAAAATGACGACAGTATGGCGTCTATACCTGCTTCTATAGAATCGATACCGTCGCCTGATACTAAAGCGGAGATGCGGCGGGTGCCACTCGAAACACTGGTTTATGGCCGCAGTGGTGACAAAGGGAATAACGCAAACATCGGCTTGATATGCCGAAAACCTGACTATCTGCCATACATTGCAGAGCAAGTCACCGAAGAAGCGGTTAGTACGTACTTAGGGCACTTAATAAGCGGTAGCGTAACTCGGTTTTACATGCCGGGTTTCAACGCCTTCAACTTTTATATTACTGAGGCTCTTGGTGGCGGCGGAACCGCGTCCTTGAGGCTTGATTCGCAAGCTAAAACCTACGCCCAAATCCTATTGTCGCTAGAAATTAGCGTGCCAGAAACATTGCTTTAACATTAATAAGGAAACTATGATTAAGCTCATCAAATTGCTCGTTGTTCTTGTAACGGTCCCGGTTCTTGCGATCGGAATCGTTGCTATTTTTGGATGGCTTAATTCCGATATAGAGCCAGTCGTAATCACCCCCGACCCTAATCCAGGTTTTACTGGAGAATTTGAAGTCAATCATCGATTTTCTGATGCGAGATACATTGCAAACGGTATCAGCCATGGCCCCGA
>CAYQVT010000240.1:0-3518 GCA_964420885.1 uncultured Gammaproteobacteria bacterium | reverse complement strand
GGCGATTGTAGTGGATAAAGATGGGCTATTACATACTGGGTCTGAAGACGGCAGTATATCCAAGGTTAACCCTGATACAGGGCGGTATCAGACCTACGCTAACACCGGTGGGCGCCCCCTAGGTATGAAGTTTGATCAGGACGGTAAATTGATCGTTGCCGACGCTGAGAAAGGCCTCATCAAGGTACACGCGTCGGGAGCCATCGATGTATTGGTAGGGCCTGAAAAACTTACCTTCGCCGACGATCTTGATATCGCTCAGGACGGTACCATTTGGATAAGCGATGCGTCGGGGGTCTACGGCTACGACCAAACCCTCCTGACCTTTGTTGAGGGCATACCGAGCGGACGGCTGCTCAGTTATGACCCGAATTCAGGAGAATTGGCCACCCATATCGATAATCTCCTGTTCGCCAATGGTGTGGCCTTAGGCCCTAATGACGAGTATGTTTTAGTAAACGAAACAGGCACTGCACGAATACACCGTCTCTGGTTGAAGGGCGAGCAACGCGGTCATAGAGACCTATTTGCATCGGGCTTTCCCGCATTAATCGATAACATTACTTATAATGGTCAAGATGGATTTTGGCTAGCTCTTCCTAATCCAAGAATTGATCAACTGTCTGAGGCTATCTTAATTAGAAAGATCTTGGGTGGTTTGCCTATTCACCTATTGATGCCAGAAAACAATTTCGGCTTTATTCTAGGCTTAGATTTAGATGGAAATGTACGCCAAAATATTCAATTTGACCCTACATTGGGCGCGGTAGAGTTCTCTGATGTGACCAGTGTCATAGAGCATGATGGCAAGCTCTTCATAGGAAGCTTGGTAGAATCAAAAATTGCCGTGTATCCACTAGATGTGCAGTGAATCAATTTAATAATCAAAAGAGAAAAATAATGACTAAAAACCTCTTACTAATTTTCCTCAGTTTTCTGATCACCAGTTCTTTGAATGCGGCCGATAGAGTCACCGGGGAGACCTTCGCGTTTCGTTCTCCGGTATTAGCCACTCAGGCGATGGCGGCTACCTCACAGCCACTTGCGACACAGGCCGCCCTAGACATAATGCAAAAAGGTGGCAACGCAATCGATGCCGCAATAGCCGCAAATGCCGTGCTTGGTTTGGTTGAGCCAACCGGCAATGGAATTGGAGGCGATCTCTATGCCATAGTTTGGGATGCTAAGACCGAAAAACTCTACGGTTTGAATGCATCAGGGCGATCACCTAAATCGTTGAGCCGCGATTGGTTTATTGAAAATGGCCATACTAAAATACCATCTCATGGGCCTTTGCCGGTATCGGTCCCAGGGGCGGTTGATGGGTGGTTTATGCTGCACCAACGTTTTGGAAAACTGGCGATGAAGGAAAACTTGGCGCCGGCGATCTCTTACGCTGAAAATGGCTTTCCGGTGTCGCAATTAATCGCCTATTACTGGAATCGTTCGGTTCCGTTCTTGAGCAAATGGCCTGGTTTTGAAGAGCAATTTACCATAGACGGCAAAGCACCAGCACACGGTCAGATTTGGAAGAGTCAAAATTTAGCTAATACGCTGAAAGCGATCTCTAAAGGCGGTCGTGACGAATTTTATAAGGGCGAAACAGCCAAGACCATCGCTGAATTTATGCAGGCAAATGGAGGCTTTTTAAGTTATGACGATCTGGCTAGTCATACCAGTAAATGGGTCGAACCTGTGAGCACTAATTACCGCGGTTACGATGTATGGGAGCTTCCCCCAAACAGCCAAGGTATTGCCGCTCTTCAAATCTTAAATATTGTTGAACAGTTCGACGTAGCTTCTATGGAATTAGATTCAGCGGAATACGTTCATTTATTTACAGAAGCAAAGAAAATAGCCTTTGAAGATCGGGCTAAATTTTACGCGGATTCGGAGTTTAATAAGCTCCCTGTTGACGAGTTGATCTCTAAAAAATACGCAAAGAAGCGCGCTAAATTAATCGATACCGCGCGCGCCGGTAAGAAGTTTGAGCCAGGTGATGTAAAACTCGAAAAGGGCGACACGATATACCTCACCACCGCTGATTCGGAGGGTAATATGGTGTCCTTAATTCAAAGTAATTTCCGCGGCATGGGCTCTGGAATGGCACCTCCTGGGCTTGGTTTTATCTTACAAGACCGTGGTGAGCTATTTACCTTGGAAGAAGGGCACTTTAACGTATTCGAAGGTGGGAAACGCCCGTTTCAGACGATTATCCCAGCATTTATCACTAAAGACGGTGCACCTTGGATGAGTTTCGGGCTGATGGGTGGGGCGATGCAGCCTCAAGGACATGCACAAATCGTGATCAATATGGTCGACTTTGGCATGGACGTTCAGGCGGCTGGAGACGCACCTAGAATTCATCACACAGGCTCGTCGCAGCCGACTGGTGAAACCATGACAGATGGTGGCATCTTGAATTTAGAAACCGGCTTTTCTTATTCGACTATCCGCCAGTTAATGCGAATGGGGCATCGAATACAGTTTGCAAATGGACCCTACGGCGGTTACCAAGCCATTCGGCGAGCAGAAAACGGAGTTTACTGGGGAGCCACGGAGTCAAGAAAAGATGGTCATGCCGCTGGATATTGATGCGACGATAAAATTGTAAATCAATTGAAAAAGGCGACCTTAGGGTCGCTTTTTTTTACGTGTATTATGGTGATAAGAATTTAACGGCCAATTTGCTAATATTCGAATCAAATTGTTTCGCTTGAAACGATAATATTAATGAAACTTTTTTCGACAAAATAACATCCTAACTGTATTGAGCCCTGCGTCTATTGTAACAAGTATACGAACGATGAATTTAATTGGGCGATTAAACACTCTGAAAATCGAAATCGTTTTAGGACTTAAATGAAAATACTTCACATAGTCTATTTGTTCTCCTTCGCTGTTTTGTCCTTTGTCCTTTGTCATGCAGGCACAGGCTGAATCGCGCACCGAGTTTTATCAAATCGAAGGATCAGAAAAGCCATTAATCGACGGTGTTTTAAACGAAAACGTTTTGGTCGGTAGCACCGATTATCTCGGACTTTCACCAGATTCGCCCCAATGATCATGGCACTCCGAGCGAGAAAACTCAGGTGCAAATTGCTCGCAATGAAGAATTTATTTATGTGGCATTTCGGGTTTTTGATAGTGATATTGAAAACCTATCGGCAAAGGGGTTTATTCAAGGCCAACGATTTTCCTCCGACGATAGGGTGGCCGTCTACATCGACTCCTTTAATGACCGGCGCAATGTTTATTTCTTTCAAGTTAACGGCAACGGTATACGACGCGACGCTCTTACAGGTAACGACTATTTCATAGAAGACTGGAGTACTATTACTATTTGGTACGCCGGAACAAAGGTACACGAATGGGGTTGGACCGCTGAGATGGCAATACCGGCTAAGTCCATCGCATTTGACCCAAATGCGTCGAAATGGGGTATCAATTTTGCTCGCGTTCCACCGCGCCGCGGCGAGGAGATGGCATGGTCTTCGCGTGAACGCAGTATCAACCCA
>CAYQVT010000239.1:0-5695 GCA_964420885.1 uncultured Gammaproteobacteria bacterium | reverse complement strand
AAAGCCATCGTGGTCAATACGGGTGGCAACTAGATCAATACCTGTATCGTTCTGCGGGTAGTCGTGTTCTTTTGCCCAGTCGGCGTAAGTTTGCACATTGGTATATTGCGATTTATACCTAGGGTCGATAACTAAGAATTTTTGAATGAGGTTTTCAAAGTAAGTTCCTTTTTCACGCTCCGTTTTTGAGCTTTCACGGTATTGCTGTAAAACCGTATCCAATTCTGATGACATAAACAATTCTTTTAGTTTTATTGGTTCCCAACTATAATATAGCTGATTAAGTCCTATTTGGACCAACAAAGTTTTAGGGCGTTTTTTATGGCACAACTCCTAATGATTATTTAGTCAAAAACGAAAAGGCGGATTTAAATTTGTTGCCATATTTGTTGCCATAATTTAATTGTAAATAAATTTAAATATTAAGAATCAATTACTTATTATGACAAACTCGTTCCGACCCTCGGTACCACTGTGAAAATAATGAGCCCCATTTTAGGGGCTTTTTTGTGAGCGCTTAACTGACTATGATACGGTCTTTATTTAAAACAGACTAAGAGAGATCTGATATGAGTTGGACTGTATATTTATCTGGGGAGATTCACACCGAATGGCGTCAAGAAATCATTGCAGGAGCGGAGCGACATGGTTTGGATATCACCTTTACCTCGGCGGTGACTGATCACGACGCTAGCGATGCAGCAGGCGATGTTCTCGGCAATGAAAATGACTCATTTTGGCGCGATCATAAATCGTCTAAAGTTAATGCAATTCGTACAAAAACACTAGTCCAGCAATGTGACATCGCCATCATTCGTTTCGGCGATAAATATAAGCAATGGAATGCCGCATTTGACGCAGGTTACTGTGCGGCACTGGGTAAACCTTATATAACCTTGCACGACCAGAGCATTGTTCACCCTCTGAAAGAGGTCGATGGGGCCGCGATGGCGTGGGCGCAAACAACTGAGCAAGTGGTGGAGATATTACGATATTCCACCAGTTAATCTGGTGACAATCTGCTAAGCGGTTATTAGTTTTGAAATGAATACTAGTGCGATCAGATAGGCAAATCGAGAAGCCCATTTGAAAAAATTGTCAGCCTTTAGCTTGAGTTCGGCTCGTTGTAACGAAAGCTCGTGCCTAATTGCCGCTTCATGCGTACCAGATTGCTCAGCTATTAATAGCACTTGCTGCATACGCTTTGTCAGTACCAAGCCTTGATCTTCTAGTGACTTAGTCATAGCTTCGCCCTTATCCATGCAAGCGGCCGCTGTGTTAACACGTAGTTGAAAATTCCTGGAGGCAAGTAATCGGCTGCAAGCGCGGCTTGCGTCACTGGCCACAATTCCAACAGAAATCTGCCAACTCAAATTATAATAAAGAAGATATTCTAACGATAAGCGATACCATTTCATGTGTTTATGTATGCTCGGGTAGGGCCATATCCATGACATCCAAATTCTTGTGTCTGCCTTAACTATTAGAACCGCTATAAAAGATAGCAAATAAAATACAGCGACTAACAGAGCAATCGAAGCGAAGGCTTCTAGGCTCGATTGTTGAGCACTTGCGGTTCGAATAAATACACCCGCCCCTGCCCCTAACAAGATCAGCGCTTTGGGAAAAGCCAGAGATGCTTTAAACGATTCAACTCGTTGAAGCTGGCTGATCTTGCGCTCTGCTAGGTGTTTCAACCCTTGGTTTAGACCTCCTGATTTCTCTGCGCACTGCAACATTGCGTAATCAAACTCGCCGACTAACTTGGCGCACCCAAAGGCATTGGCTAGGCCTACTCCCTTCTCAACAAGGCGATATGCTTTTTGTAACCCTAGCTCTCGCTCACCAGATCGATCAATAAGCGAATTAAGCGCAGATGCAATCGGAAGACCTGCTTCAAGCATTGTACTCAATTGACTTAGCAAGCTTGGCCACGATAAATCTGTATTACTTTTCATGATTCAAGCCTTGCAGTGTTATCGAAAAAATTTCGAGCTCCTATGAAAAGTCTGACGATTTGAAATTCTCTTGTCCGAGTGTTTGTGTCCTTAAAATTCAAATGTACTAAGCGTTATTCACCCAAGGGCAGCATAAATCATTGACAAAAAAAAAGCTCCCCAAAAGGGGAGCTCGCTGGTTTAGCACTTATTCGATGATCATTGATTTCCCTACAAAATCTCCTATCGAAAATATAAATCAAACTCCAACAAAAAAGGATTTACCCAACCCTACCCAAAACTTGAAGTTGTGGAGCTGATTTACATGCCCTACCTAACCATTCGACAAGACTACAGTTATCAAAATAGTAAAACTAGGGCCTAAAGTAGCGAATAAATTAGACCAAGGTCCATAGGACCAACTATTAGCTAACTCAAGCTATTAGCGTCTGGACTGTCGCCCCATTTCATAGGCCTTTATCGCCGCTTGAACACGATTACTGACATGCAGTTTATGCATTATGTTTGTCATGTAATGCTTAACCGTTTTCTCGCTCAAATGAATATCGTCAGCAATCTCTCGGTTACTCATCCCTATTGCAAGCTTTTCCAATATTTGGCGCTCTCGGTCATTCAAATCAAACTCATCCTTTATATCTTTATGCGTTTCCTCGGTACTTCGCATTAATAGATTGACAGCTAGGTTTGGCGAAATATATGAATCACCTCGACTGATGTCCTGCAATATATTCACCAAGTCTTCTGAGGCCACTCCTTTCAAAACATAGCCACGTGCTTGCGCTTTGAGAGCTGCCTGCACATCATGTTCTTGCTCCGATACGGTGAGCATGATTACCTTAACAATGGGCACTCTATTTGCAATTTCATGTGCTGTTTCAATTCCGCCACCAGGCATAGAAACATCGAGTAGCATCAAGTCGGGCAAATGCTTCTCAGCTTGAAGAATTGCATCTTCCTTATTGCCCGCTTGCGCAACAACGTCAAACTTACCACTCTCGACCAAGGTGGTAACCACACCTTCTCGAAACAAAGGATGGTCATCAACGACTATTATAGAAATTAGTTCAGACATATTTTGGGTAACACACCAGGCCTATAGAGACCCATTGTCCAGAAAAGTTTCTAATTCAAAGACTTATCTGTTTTTTTGTATAGACTACTATAATAATCAAATTTTGATAAATTAGACACTCGAGATTAAACAATATTGTCTACGTGAGCGTGTTTTATTCAACGTCAGCTAAACTAATTTCCACTTTTAAGGCCGTTCCTACGCCAAGCTCGCTATTAATACTAAAGGATCCACCAAGGCTTTCGACACGATCTTTTAGACCAACCAGCCCTAAATGAGCACCCCCTTGCTTAAGCTTAGATTTTCGAAAGCCAATGCCATTATCTTTTAAAGATATTACTAGCTGTTGGTCCTTTACATAAGCAGAGAGGCGGCATTTTTTAGCGTCTCCATGACGATGAGCATTATTCAGCCCTTCTTGAATAAAACGGTAGGCACAGATTTTAATTGGAAGGGGAATATCGGTAGGCAGTTCTTGATAATACTGAGCGACTTCAGCTTTTGATTTCGCGCCGTGAAGTGTCACCACCTTGCGAAGACATTGCTCTAAGCTCATTGTTTCGAGTTCGGGTAATACTAAGCCTGAGGAAATGCCCCTTATTTCTTCTAATGATTCATCCAACGCTTCTCTAACGGCATGAAATTCGTGGCCGAACAATTTTGCCGCTTCTTGCTTTGATACTTGATTAAGTCTTAGCACGGCAAAGCCAATCATTTGAGCAGGGCCGTCGTGCAAGTCTGCTCCAACACGCCGAAGAAATTGTTCATTCAGCTCTACTGCTCGAGCACTCGCAGTTTTCATGCTTTTCTGCATACCTTTGTTAAGCGACAGCATGTTCGACAAGCGCTCTATCTGTTGATTTAGTTTGTCCTCCTGTTGCTTAATAGTCTTAATTCCACGTTGAAATGTATAGTACAAGGCTAAAAACAGTAATATGGAGCATCCAAATGCCGCTAAAAGAACACGTAGACTAAAGTATCGCGCTCTAGCGAGGCTCGTCTTGAAATCATAGTTTATCTTAGCTAACGAAAATACCTCACCAGACGGATGAGTAAGCACCACCAATATAGGTAATTTTTCGGTTTTCCCGACCAACGCGTCTTTCCACGTACTCATCAAACGAAGGTCTAAATCAAATATGTGTACCTTTTTTTGAGCATCGCTAAGCAACTCAGTTGCGGCGACCATATCCTCGGGGCTAAGTTGGGTAGTCGAACGATTTGGCCAAATTAGCTTCGACTCTGTATTGTAAATTGCGACTGACTCGAAACCCTTTAGTTGACTGAGTCCCTTACCAATTTGAACAATTTTTCGGGTATCCACTTTGCCTGCCTTTCCGACGATCAAATTGAGCGCTTCGGAGATCCTCACGCTAACGCGTTCCCCTTCGTTATTGATACCCGAAGATCGCAACATCGAATAGGCACAAACCGCCATGCCGCTGACGATTAAGATAATCGCGACAACGCCGGTCGCGACAAATCGTGCTGTGAGGCCACTTTTCTTGGTCACGGTGGTTTCACTAAGAGTGATATCGTTCATTCGATTTATTCAGGTGTCCATTTGCGACAACTGTCTTTAGTCTAATCGATCGAAGACACCAAAAAAATCACTATACGACCTGTCTAAATCGCGCATGTAACTCCAGTGCCACCCAAACCACAATAACCGTTAGGATTCTTAGCAAGGTATTGCTGATGATATTGCTCGGCGTAATAAAACGTAGGAGCGGCGAGTATCTCAGTTGTTATCGCGCCCAGTTTGGCTTCGGTCAGCGAAGTTTGATACAGATCTCGAGCGTGCTCGGCTGCCTGTCTTTGGGCCTGGTTGGTATAATAAATACCTGACCGATATTGTGTACCTCTGTCATTTCCTTGTCGCATTCCTTGAGTTGGATTGTGTGCTTCAAAGAAAATTTTAAATAGTTCGCTATCGCTGATTACACTTGGATCGTAAACCACCAAGACAAGCTCATTGTGTCCGGTTCTTCCGGTACAAACTTCTTCGTAACTTGGGTTTGGCGTACCACCAGCACCATAACCGACGGCGGTGGTGTATACCCCTGACGTATTCCAGAACTTTCTCTCAGCACCCCAAAAACACCCCATTCCAATATAAATTTCTGCGAGCTTCGAATCGTCTGAACTGTATGGCGCTTTAATTGGTCGACCATTTACGAAATGCTCATTATGCACTGGCATGGCTTCGTCACGACCTGGTAATAATTGCTCGGTATTTGGAAGTGATAACTTATCTACTAACACGGTCTTGTCTCATAATGGGTATGCTGTATAAACACAGAGCATATCATTTAATCCAATATCAGTAACATTCTGACTATAAATAAAATGGAAACTAAACCATGAAAAAAAGTGTTTCACTGCTTGTTATCGCTGCGGCTCTATCCTTTGCAGGGCTTGCTTTTACGCACGCGGAAACAAGCCATACATACTCCGTTAATGAGACCTCGGGCATAACAAAAATGGCGGTATTCGCAGGCGGTTGTTTTTGGTGTATCGAGGCGGATTACGAAAAATTAGACGGTGTCATCGCCGTCGTTTCTGGTTACACCGGTGGCTCAGCGGACACCGCTCAATATAAGACCGTAACCTACAATGAAACTGGTCACTACGAAGCAGTCGAAGTGGAATACGACCCGGAAAA
>CAYQVT010000238.1:0-5704 GCA_964420885.1 uncultured Gammaproteobacteria bacterium | reverse complement strand
ACAATAAGCAAACCGGCACCGCCATCATGATTTGCGAAAACGGGTCGGGAGGGGTCATTAACATCGCTAAAACAAAGGCTCCTAATATAAAATAAGGCCGTTGATTAGCAACGCTTTGCGCTGAAATAACACCAATCTTGGTTAACAGGACGATGGCTACTGGCACCTCAAACGCCACACCAAAGGCGAAAAACAGACTTAAGGCAAAGCTCATGTACGACCCTATATCGGGAGTCAGTGCCACTCCGTCAGGCGTCATCTTGGCAAAAAACTCAAACATAAGCGGGAACACAACAGCATAGGCAAATAGCACACCAAGGTAAAACAATACCGTGGTTGATACCACTAATGGCAATACAATGCGCTTCTCTTTACTGTACAGGCCAGGAGCGATAAACGACCAAACTTGAAATAAAACAAACGGTATCGCAATTGCAAATGCAGCCGCAAACGCCAGTTTAAAGGGTATAAAGAAGGTGCCATGAGGGTCCACCGCGATCATATTGCCACCATCCGGCAAACTAGCAATCAGCGGCTCTGCAAACCATGTATAAATTTCTCCAGCGAACGGAAGTAGGCAAAAGAACACCAATAAGACAGCACCAAGCGCCTTTATTAGTCGATTACGCAATTCCACCAAGTGCGATATAAACGGCTCTGATTTTTGAATTTCTTCGCTCATGTTGTTCTTTAAGTCACAGTTTAAAACCGTGCCTAATCGGGCTTTTTCAGCTCTTCAACTGTTTCATCGGGAATCGGTTCGCCTGTCATTTCGACCGCCTTTTTTTCGGTATCAATCGAACGCTCCGCAGAATCCGCGAGATCTCGGCCAAATTGCCTCAGATCATTTTTTAGGTCTGCCATTTCTTGTTTAGCTTTTTCTAAATCGGCAAACGGCGTGCCTTGAATCTCGTTTTGCATCTCACTGCGCAAACGAAACATCCCTTGACGAGCCTTTCGAATAAAAAACGCAGCTTGTTTAGCGACCTCAGGAAGGCGTTCAGGGCCCATCACAATGATCAAGACAATCCCGACGACCAACAACTCGAAAAAGCCTATATCTAACATCGTTAGCTAACTATTTTTCGCTGTCTTTCGCTTTCGCGGCTTCTTCAGACTCGTTGATGGCTTCGTCGTTTTCTTTAGTGTCATCATTAATGGCATTTTTAAAGCCTTTAATTGCACCACCTAAGTCTCCACCAATACCACGCAGCCGTTTAGTGCCAAAAATTAAGGCCACTATCACTAAGATAATAAGTAGCGACCAAATATTAATTCCACCTAAACCCATAATTCTATCCTCGATAATTTTGTCACGATGTTCGCGACGCTTTTTCGTCAATGCCAGATACGCCCATTCTGCGCGCCAGCTCATCAATTACTTGTTGTGGCTCTAAACCTTGTTGCGCCAATAGCACCATTGTGTGAAACCACAAATCTGCGACTTCGTACACAATTTTTTCAGCCTCACCATCTTTCGCCGCCATTACTGTCTCTGTGGCTTCTTCACCAATCTTTTTGAGGATGCCGTCTAAGCCTTTGTGGTACAAAGACGCCACGTAGGACGAATCTGGGCTGGCGTTTAAGCGAGACACCAAGGTCTGATGTATCTGTGCTAATGTGTCTCTACTATTACTCATGTCTATTTAAACGCATATCTGAGCTACAGATAAGCCTATTTATAAATAAGCGAAGGATCTTTAATGACCGGTTCAACGGTTTGCCACTGTTGGTCATTATAAACACGATAAAAACAATTGTGTCGTCCAGTATGGCAGGCTATGCCGCCTTTTTGATGAACCTTTAACAAGATTACATCTGCATCACAATCTAGGCGCACTTCAACTACCTCTTGATAATGGCCTGATTCTTCACCTTTACGCCAAAGTTGCTGGCGAGATCGCGAGAAATAAACAGCACGCTTTGTGTCTACGGTTTCTCGCAGGGCCGCACGGTTCATCCATGCGACCATTAAGTTGTCACCGGTTTCGGCGTCTTGTGCAATAGCAGGCACCAAACCTGCTTCGTTCCACTTAAGTTGATCTAACCATTCACTCATTTTACTAACCGCTTTATAGCCGTATTTCAACGCCTGCGTCGCGCATTGCCTGCTTTGCTTGTTGGACTGTGTATTCTCCAAAATGGAAAATACTCGCCGCTAACACCGCATCGGCGCCGCCCAGTTTAACACCTTCGACTAAGTGCTCTAAATTACCAACACCACCAGAAGCTATAACGGGAATCGGAATTGCATCGGAAACAGCTTTAGTCAAACCTAAGTCGTAGCCTGCTTTAGTGCCATCTCCATCCATACTGGTCAGTAAAATCTCACCAGCACCATACTCAGCCATTTTAATCGCCCATTCAATGGCATCAATGCCGGTGGATTTGCGGCCACCGTGAGTGAAAATATCCCAACGATCTTGTTCATCCCCCTTATCTCGAAAGCGCGTTTGTTTAGCGTCGATCGCAACCACTATACACTGTGAGCCAAAATGACCCGAGGCTTGCTTAATAAAGTCAGGATTAAATACAGCGGTGCTATTAACCGAAATTTTGTCGGCGCCTGCGTTCAATAGATTATGCACATCTTTGAGTTCACGAACGCCGCCGCCGACGGTTAAGGGAATAAAGACCTCACTCGCGACTTCTTCAACAACGTGCAATAAGGTGTCGCGTTTATCAGAAGTGGCCGTGATATCCAGAAAGGTAATTTCGTCAGCGCCCTGTTGATTATAGCGCTTGGCGACTTCAACTGGGTCGCCTGCATCTCGAATGCCAACGAAGTTAACACCTTTGACAACTCGACCGTTATCGACGTCTAAGCAGGGTATTATGCGCTTAGCAAGTGGCATGATTCTATCGCCCCGTTCTATACAAGCTTAGAGTCTAGGAAGGCCTGGCCTTGAGCGAAATCTAAGCTACCTTCGTAAATTGCACGACCAGTGATTACTCCGGATATACCTGAATTTTCAATTTTCTGCAGCTCAATCAAGTCGTCCATATTAGTTACTCCGCCAGAAGCAATAATGGGGATATTAACCGACTCTGCCAAATTTTTAGTGGCCTCTAAATTAACACCTTGCATCATGCCATCTCGAGCGATATCCGTATAGATAATCGCTTGTACACCGTCGCCTTCAAAGCGCCTGGCCAAGTCGACCACATTATGTTTGGTTAATTTGGCCCAACCGTCTACCGCCACGACACCTTCCTTAGCATCTAAACCGATGATCAAATGCTTGCCGTATTGTGGAGCAATCTCAGTGATAAATTCGGGTTCATTTGCCGCACGAGTTCCAATAATTACGTAGTCAACCCCCGCGTCAATATAGGCTTGTATGGTTCGCTCATCGCGGATCCCACCACCGATCTGAATCGGCACATCGGGGTATTTTTCTGCGATCGCATTGATCACATCAGCATTGGCGGGCTTACCTGCAAAGGCTCCATCAAGATCAACTAAATGTATTCGTTTGGCACCCAGCTCAACCCACTTATCGGCCATTGCCAAAGGGCTATCACCGAATACGGTTGAGTCTTCCATCAGGCCTTGGCGTAAACGTACACACTTACCGTCTTTTATATCGATTGCGGGTATTAATAACATTGTTTAAACAGCCTCGTTAGCCATTCCATTGAGTAAAATTCTTTAATAAGGTCAAGCCATCATCGTGGCTTTTTTCTGGGTGAAACTGAACGGCGAAAACATTACCTCGCCCAACAGCGGCAATAAACTCATGCCCATAATTTGTTTCACCGTAAACCGCACTCACGTCAGTATCGACGCTAAGATTGGCGCAGTAACTGTGCACAAAATAGAAGTGCGACTGATTCTTAATTCCATGCCATAAGGCGTGATCTTGAGTATGAGCAACTTGGTTCCAACCCATTTGCGGAATTTTCAAGCGTGGCTTGCTTCCACCCTGTTGACGCTCATGAAAATTCGAAAAATGACGAACGGTTCCTTGAAATAAGCCTAGGCCCTCAACCCCGCCGTCCTCTTCGCAGTATGTGAACAAGGCTTGCATACCAACACAGATTCCTAGCATCGGCTTTTCAGTTAGGCTAGTACGAACCGAGGCTTCAAGCCCCCGCTCTTTTAACGCGCTAAACCATGTGCCAATGGCGCCTTGGCCTGGCATAACGACTCTATCGGCTTGTTCAATGGTATTAGAATCACTCGTCACGATCACGTCCATGTCTGGAGCAACGGTGCACAATGCTTGTTCGACCGAACGAAGATTGCCAAGGCCTAGATCTATAACGGCTATTTGCATGACTATAAAACCCGATCAACTAGGTATACATAATGGTCTTGACGTTCTAAAGGCTGCCCTTGGTGGATGGAATCACGCCAGCGCTACGCTCATCGTATTCCAATGCCATGCGTAGAGACCGGCCAAACGCTTTAAAAATGGTTTCCGCAATATGATGAGCGTTTTTACCACGAATATTATCAATGTGAATCGTCATGCGTGCATGATTGACAAAACCATGAAAAAACTCATCGAATAAGTCGACATCGAAGCCCCCGATACGTGCTCGCCTATAATCCACGGCATGCATCAGAGTTGGTCGACCCGAAAAATCAACCACGACTCGGCTCAATGCTTCATCCAGCGGCACGTAGGCATGACCATAACGGCGAATGCCCTTCTTATCGCCCAGCGCTTGGGCAAAGGCCTGCCCCAAGGTAATACCAATGTCTTCGGTGGTATGATGATCATCTATATGCAAATCACCTTTGCACTTGATATCTAAATCTATTAAGCCATGACGGCCAATTTGATCCATCATATGTTCTAAAAACGGCACACCCGTTTCAAAACTGCATTTTCCAGTCCCATCGAGATTCAGTTTGACGGATATTTGAGTTTCGCTAGTATTACGAATGACTTCTGCGGTTCTCATTTCTGATCGAGGCTTATTGCTGGTCATAGAGTTTGTTGAGCAATTGGAAGTTGATCCGATATTAATGGCTATGCGTTTTCGTCACTTGAAAATGCAAGTTTCAGTAAGCATGTAATAAACATCAAGACGGCATTTAGGGCGCGAATATTAGCAAAATTTGCGCATTTCACCTACCGCTAAAATGCATTCAAAGTAAGAGATGCTAGTATAAGCATAATGACGTCCAAGCATTCTAGGAAAATAACGTTTATCAACAACGCCATGAAACCAATTCCATATGTGGGCACAGTTCCACGCAAATACAAGGTCTATATCCGAGATAAAGCAATTGAGCGCGCTCGTACGCGCATTATCGTTGCTGGCAATGACCCAAAGAAACTAAGCCAACAAGATTTGGAAATTGTTGTACGCGAAGAAGAAGATCGAATAAAAGGTTCGATTAAAGAAAAAGGGCTGATGGCGGTGCTGGCCTTATTTGGCTTAAATCTATTCGTGTAAGAGCTAAACGATTAATTATTATGGCATTTAGACAAATATTCAGAATCGCATTTATCGCTCTTATTTGGAAACAATATAAAGGCCTAATCGTCTCCTCAGTACTGCTTATTGCGTATTTATTCCTAGTTAGCAGTGTTCATCAGGATTATCTAACGCATAGCCAACTACAAAACGACACGTCGGGTAGTGGTATGAGCTTTATTTATAAATGGGCCGCGTACGCACTCGGGATTGCTTTGTATTTTGGATTTCATGCGTTAAGCCCCTCCCGACCTCAAAAAGACGAGTTATC
>CAYQVT010000237.1:0-5730 GCA_964420885.1 uncultured Gammaproteobacteria bacterium | reverse complement strand
CGCTTGGCTTACGCGCTTTAATAGATGAGCAATCAGGTTGGCACAAAACCTTATCTAACGTACCGGTTCAAGGTGTGACGGGTATCAGCAAATCAATTTCTTGGGAACTGCAAGACCCTTCAACCGACGCGGGCGTTTTAAATGAGTCAGAAGTAACCACACTGATTAACGAAGATGGGTTTCGCTTTTGGGGTTCACGCACTTGCAGCTCTGACCCCCTATTCGCATTTGAGAGCGACACACGAACAGCTCAGGTTATTGCCGACACCTTGGCACGAGCCCACCTGTTTGCGGTTGACAAGCCCTTATATGCCAGTTTGCCCAGAGATATCGTTGAAGGTCTAAATGCCAAAGGCCGTGAATTGGTTGGCTCCGGATATCTTCTGGGTTTTAACGCATGGATCGATGAAACAGCAAATACCAAGGAGTCACTTGGTGACGGCAAGCTATACATTGATTTTGAATACACCGCAGTGCCACCACTTGAACAGCTTAACTTAAGGCAACGTGTATCTGATCGATTCTTAGTAGAGCTATCACAGCAAGTCGCCTAACAGAGCGCTTTTTAGAGTAACCAATCACTTGAACTGGGGTGCTACCTGCACCCCCAATGGAGAAAATTATGATTCCTCACGTATTAAGAGACTTCAATACTTATTTTGAAGGTAATAACTGGATAGGCCTTGCGAGCGAGATTCAATTACCAACGCTAACAAAAAAAATGGAAGACCTTTACTTAGGTAGTGGCGCGGTAAAGATTGCAATGGGCAACGAACCGCTTGAGGCGACTGTGACGCTCGATGGTGTTTCTAGAGAAGCGTTGAACGCCTACGGCGATTGTAGCGTGTCAGGGTTAGCATTGCGTTTCGCTGGCGCTCATGAACGGCAAGACGCCGGTTGTGAAACCCTAAGCGTTGAATCAATTATGCGCGGGCGTATCGAAGAGTTGAGTATGGGCGACGCCAAGCGAGGCGATAAGCATCAATTTAAATTTAAGTTCGCCCTTGCCTACTACAAGTTACTAATTGACGGTCAAGATGTTATCGAGATTGACCACGTCAATTACAAAGAGAATGTTGGCGGTGTTGACCGGCTGGCGCGAACCCGTGCTGCTATCGGCATTTAATCAGATCCATCATAGTCATATATAACTATTCTGCAGCACAGTTGTTTATGACTATGTCGGCCACAATAGACAGTTTTATCTATGGCTGACGGAATCAACTAACCCCTTGAACGGAAAATAAAATGGCAAACGTAATCGAAAAAGTAACGCTGAAAAACCCTATTGGCAAGGGCGATAAAAAAATCACGCAACTGGAAATCAGAAAGCCTCAGGCGGGAGAATTGCGCGGCATCGCAATGACTGACGTCTATCGAATGGATGTTGAAGCGTACGACGTTCTACTACCAAGAATCGCCACACCAACCTTAAACAAGAATCAGATCGGTGAAATGTCGTTTGAAGATATTAGCGAAATCATGGGTAAGGTGGTCGGTTTTTTGGAGACATCGGCCTAACGGTCGATGTACATCATGCTTGGATTGAAATCAATCTGGCGTTCAACGGGGGTTGGCCGCCAAGCGAAATGACCAATATGCCGTGTGATGAATTAGTAGTGTGGCACAAAAAAGCCGTTTCAATCCTTGAGTCAAAATCTGAATCGTAACGCCGGATTTAGCCAAATAAAGACTTGGCAATAATAGATACGCCACCGAACAACATCAGCATGAACCCTGCAATTACGCAGCCAACGCCTAAAAAAACAACTAGAGAAATAACCAAATTCATAATCAAACGATACTATGAGTAATAACCTAAGTCTAGTTGTCAACTTTTCGGCGATCGATAAGCTAACCAAACCCTATCGCAATGTAATAAAAACCAACGCTCAGTTTTCTAAAGGCGTAATTAAATCGGCCAGTGAACTCGATAAACTTAATAAGGTTCAACGTAAGCTAGGCGCGTATAAGACCCTTGAAAAGCGCCTAGGTCGCAGCGCGACAAAGGCTGATAAATACCGTAATGAACTGCGTGAATTAGGTTCTCAGATTAAGCAAACCGAGCGACCAACCAAGACACTAACCAGTGCGTTTGACCGTAAGCAGCGGCAACTAAACCAATTAATTAAGAAAAACAAAGCGTACACGCGAGACTTACGGTCGAGTCGCGCAGAGTTAACTAAGTTCGGCATAAACACGCGCAAAGCTGGCAACGAACAAGACCGCTTAAAAACCAGAATCAATGGCGCGAGCAAAGCATTAGAAAGGCAAGTTAAAAGTCAGGCTCGACTCCAAAGGTTAAAAAATAAGGCCAAGGTTGGCGTCGCCGTCGCAGCAGGTACCGCCGTGGCCTTGCGTAGTAGCGCATCTTCGTTTAGCAATAAAGAGGATGCCGAAGCCGATCTAAAAACCGCCCTATTAAACAAATCCGGTGAGCTGCCGGCTGAATTAGCAAAGATAACCAAGCAAGCTAAATTGCTGGGCAATAAACTACCAGGTGAAACCGCCGATTTCATCAACGTTGCTCGAACACTGTCAGAACAAGGTGTAAGCGCTGATCTTATCTCCAAAGGCGGCTTGAAGTCCGCCAGCGAATTAGCAGTTGTATTAAAAATTGTTCCCGAAGAAGCGGCCAAACTCACGGCCAAAGCCAAAGAAGCATTTGGTCTTGCCGCCGGTGAACTTGATCGAATGGCAGACTTAACGCAGCGCGCAAAGTTCGCTTTTGGTTTAACGCCAGACGAACTCGGGGAAGCCAATAAATACGTAGCGCCGACACTGAATGCATTAAAGCTGACTGGTATCGAGAATGCGTTAAAAGTACTCGCGGTTGAGGGGTTGGCAGCGCAGAAAGGCTTAGAGGGTTCAAGTTTTGGAACCTCAATGGCGCGCTTCCTAGATGGTTCCACGTCGTTTTCATCCGACATACACAAGAAAGCAAGAGCGCCAGAATTGGTGGCACTGAAAAGTAAGGGGCTAAATTTTGATTTCTTTGGTGGCGACGGTAAATTTAAAGGCATAGAACACGCAATAAAACTCACTGAATCGTGGAAAAAGTCATTAACCGACCAACAGTTTGCGAATCTGATCGACAAAATGTTCGGACAACAAGGAAAGCGAATAGCTGAAATTCTCGCAAGTTCTGGCACCAGCGGTTTTAATACCGCCAAGAAAGCTTTAGAAGATCAAGCCAGTATACAACAGCGTATTGGTGTTCAAATGAGCACCCTCACGGCAAAGAGTGAATCCACGTTCGGCTCTCTCTCAAACCTCGCGGCAACGTTATTCGAACCAATATCACAGCCGCTAAAAAATGCCTTAGATTGGACTAACCAAATGATTGGTAAAACGGATGAATGGCTAAGTCGAGACAATAAACTAGGCAAATATTCCGCATCATTACTAGCGATTGCAGGTGCTGCAAAAGTATCTTCATTGGGTACTCAGGCGGTACTAGGAACCGCTAACTTGGTCGCGCCAACGGCGACGCTCGCCATAATTACACGTCTAAAGGCCACACGCATATTCGCGTGGATTACAAAACTTAAAGGCGCTTTTGGGTTTCTTGGTCGTGGCATCGGCATCGCTTTACGGTTACTACCATTGCTGATTGCACCTACCGCAGCGTTAGCAATAGCCACCGCTGGGTTAGCGTTTGCTGTCTATAAAAATTACGACAAGATCAAGCTTGCAGTGACTGACGCTATCGAGTTCATAATGAACAAAATAGGCGTCGGGGTCGAATACTTAAAATCGACTAAACAACGATGGGTTCAAGGCGGCAAAGACATGATTTTGGGCTTGGTCGACGGCATAAAATCACAAGCCATTCACTTGAAAAACACCATTTCAGAAATGGCGCTGAAGCCAGTAAAGAGATTTAAAAGCTTGTTAGGGATTAACTCGCCCTCCAGAGTATACGCGCAGCTTGGCGGCCACATAAGCGAAGGCGTTGCCGTAGGTGTTAAACATAAAGCGCCAAGCGCGGCTAATTCAGTGATTCAGTTAGGTAAAAATCTACCTAGGAAATTACCCGCTTACGCCGTGGCTGCGGCCATTTCAACCGCTCCAACACTAGCGGCCGCAAGCTCAAGCAAAGCGAACCAAGAAGTGTTTGCCCCTCAAATAACCATCAACATTAATGGCGGTGATACGAGTCAATCTCAATCTATTGCAGCTGCGGTGCGTGTCGAGATTGAAAAAGCGATGCGCGACGCTAGACACAAATACAACACGAGGTTATACGATTAATGATTATGTCACTAGGCCTGTTCGTGTTCGGATACGACGGCACACCCTTGCAAGAAATCTCTAGAACCGACTCACAACGTTGGGCTGAAAACCCCAGATTAGGGCAACGACCCGCGCATCAGCACGTTGGCAAAGGCGCCGACAATGTGACTTTAAAGGGCCAGTTGTACCCAGAACACACAAACGGTGAACTAAGTTTAGACATATTGCGATCGATGAAAAATTTGGGCGGTCAGTATTTGCTTATTACTGGGTATGGACGAATTGTGGGGTCATTTTTTATCGTCAGTTTGACTGAGACACAAAGCGCATTCTTAGACACTGGCGAAGCACGAAAAATAGATTTTAGTCTAGAACTTCAACGCGGTGACGATGAGCGCATTGACCAATTCGGTGACCTCTTAGGATTTGCAGGAGTAGCAACACAATCGGTGTTGTCTAGAATATAGGAATGAGTCCCGATTACGAGATAATCATCAATGGAGCGAGCGTTTCTAAATCGATAAAGGAAACCAACCGGCTGATCGAATTGTCGATAGTAGATAAGCGAAATCTTGAGGCTGATCAATTAACTCTAAGACTGACTGACCACGACCAAGCATTTGCATTGCCGGACACTGGCGGCGAAATTGACGTTTCAATTGGGTTTAGTCAAGATGGATTCGCCGACAACCGCATCGTCAGCAATGCCTTAAATCAGATAGGTTTAGATAAGAGCAATTTGATAGCGGCTGGCATCGCTCCGACCCCATTAATTGAGATTGGGCTATGGCCTAAAGGCAAATTTATTGTCGACTCTATAGAATACTCAGGGTTGCCAAGTGAATTGACCATTCGTGCGAGCTCGGCTGATTTTAGAGAAAACCTGAAGAGTCCGCATAGCCAAAGTTACGATCAAGTCTCATTTATAGACGTGGCGAATTCAATTGCTGAACGCAACAATCTAAGGCCCTCGATATCGAACACAATAGCAGCCAAACACATTGAGCACGTCGATCAAACTAACGAATCAGACGCTAATTTTATTGCCCGACTGGCCAAGCAATATGGCGGTATCGCCTTGTTTAAAAACCAGCACCTAACCATTATAGATAGAGTTCAACCATTAAGTGCACAAGGGAAAAAACTCGACGATATTGACGTAGACATAAGTCAGGTTGAGAGCTTCACCTATGAATCGTCTGATCGAACCGGACGGTTCACCGGTGCCCGGGCATTTTGGATAGACAGCGCAACCGGTAATCGTATTCCGGAAATTTTCGGAGAGCTAGGCTACCTACAGACAATAAGAAATACTTTTTCGAATCAAATCGAAGCTCGGCACGCTGCCGAGTCAGCTTTCAAAGAAATAAAAACAGCGCAACAAACACTCGTTTTACGTATGGCCACCGGCCAACCGCGCTCTTTACCCAGCTCAACGGTGAATTTGACCAGATTTCTCCCCGACCTGGTGAATAAGACGTGGCTTAGTAAGCA
>CAYQVT010000236.1:0-5739 GCA_964420885.1 uncultured Gammaproteobacteria bacterium | reverse complement strand
AAAGGCTCCCGATAGACGACCAAACTCCGTCAATCTAGCCCTTACATTTAAGCTGACCTAAAGATTGACGCAAAGCGGTGTTTTCAATGTATTATTGGCTTATTAGATAGAAGGAAGACAGATCATTTTTTCTGAAAGCTTCCCTAAATGATTAACACCCTGGAGGGTCTCTTCACTATGTCATCAGCGACTTTTAATTCATACCGCGAGAATTTCTTAGGCAAGTCCGCCAACTGGTATAAAAACGTCATCATTGCGTTTTTGATTATCAATCCAATAGTTTGGTATTCCGGTTTTCATTTCATTGCTGGCTGGTTACTCGTAGCTGAATTTATTTTCACTCTAGCAATGGCGCTCAAATGTTATCCCTTGCAGCCAGGGGGTCTACTCGCGATTCAGTCTGTTGTAATTGGAATGACCTCTCCCGATATGGTTTACCATGAGGTTGAAGGTCAACTGAAAGTCATTTTGTTATTAGTATTCATGGTGGCGGGCATCCATTTCATGCGTGATTTGCTGCTATTTACCTTTAGCAAAATTCTAATAAAGATTGAGAATAAGATTTTACTTTCATTTCTTTTCAGTTTTGCTGGCGCAGTTCTATCGGCATTTCTTGATGCTCTTACGGTGACCGCCGTTTTGATCAGTATTGGTGTTGGATTCTATGGCGTCTATCATAAAGTTGCTTCGGGCAAAAAGTTCAGTGAAGATCATGACCATTCTGGTGACGATGGGGTTCACGAATACAAACGACAAGATCTAGATGATTTCAGACACTTTCTACGCAGCCTAATCATGCATGGCGCGGTGGGAACCGCTCTTGGCGGAGTATGTACCTTAGTAGGCGAGCCACAAAACCTTCTTATAGCCGAAAAAGCGGGCTGGGAATTTACCGAATTTTTCCTTCAGATGGCGCCTATCACCATGCCAACGCTCGCTGCCGGTTTATTGACTTGCGTAATATTAGAGTTAACCGGTATTTTTGGATATGGCGGCAAGCTTCCCGAAGGTGTACGTTCCGTACTATCCGAATTTGATGCTGAGCAAGAGTCTCTACGAAACGACAAGGATAAAGCTAAATTAGTTGTACAAGCGATTATTGGTTTGGTTCTAGTTGTCTCATTGCAACAACATATTGCTGAAGTCGGTTTAATTGGTCTGATGATTATCGTATTACTGACGGCATTTAACGGCATCACCGAAGAGCATGAAATCGGTCACGCTTTTGAAGAAGCACTGCCATTCACCGCGCTGTTAGTGGTGTTCTTTGCGATTGTTTCAGTAATTCACGAACAGCATCTTTTCGCACCGGTAACCGAATACGTATTAAGTCTTCCTACCGATCGACAACCGATTTTCATGTTTATTGCCAACGGCGTATTGTCAATGATCAGTGATAATGTGTTCGTGGCAACGGTTTATATCAACGAGATGGTGTCGTCGTTTAATAGTGGAGCGATTAGTCGCGAACACTTCGAAGTAATGGCGATTGCGATTAACACTGGAACAAATTTACCAAGCGTCGCTACTCCAAATGGCCAAGCCGCGTTCTTATTCCTTCTCACATCGGCTCTAGCACCGTTGATTCGCTTGTCGTACATGAAAATGGTGGTAATGGCGCTACCTTACACGATTGTTTTGAGTATCGTTGGTGGCGCTGCGATTCTAATCAATTTCTAAGGACAAATCAGATCGGTATTGATGCCTAGTGTGTCGATGCCGGTCTTGCTTTGTTGAGTCCTGCAAAGGATAAATAGTTACCAATTGATACGAGGCTTAGCGAGAAAACAACCTCGAAAAAAAGCTTCGTTTACTCACTTCTTTTTCAATGGACTGGGCTTGCGCTCTCGAGATTTTGTGGCGTTTGATTTGCTGCGAATCCCATTCGGTCTTGTTAGAAAATTCAAGATCAGGGAATTCATCAAGCGCGAATTTTTTACTTAAGCCGGTTGCGACTAAATTAGCCGCTTTAACATTGGCTTGACTAAATACACTGCCTGACACTCGAGCAGACCAGAGATTGCCTTCTTCAAGCGAGGCACCCGACAAATTCGCTCGACTCAAACGGCTATAAGATAAATTAGCTCCATCAAAGATGGCACTCTTTAAATTGGCTCCAGGCATAGTCGCTGACCTCAAATTAGCCATTTCTAAATTACTAGCGACTAAATTTGCATTACTCAAATCGGCGTTAAACAAACCAACATTAACCAGATCGGCACGCGATAGTGTCGCCCCCCGCAATCGAACCGACGTCAAATCGGCTCCTCGCAAATTAGCGCTACTGAGATTTGCTTCTTGTAACTTAGCGCCAAAAAGCTTACTACTATTCAAATCTACACCGGTTAAATTGGCTCTTCGAAGAATGGCGCCTGATAAGCCCACGTTGGACATATCTGCTCCTGATAAGTCGCTATCGCTGAAATCGGCCGCGGTTAAACTGGCGTTTTGAAACTTAGCACCGGATAGTTTTGCAGCTACCAAATTTGCGCCGTTTAACGACGAATCTAGAAAATTCGCCGAGGTAGCATCGCAATGACTGAGATTTGTTCCATTCAAGCGAGCGCCTTGAAGGTTAGCTTGATAAAGATCAGCACCGGATAGGTCTGCACCACTGAGATCGGCCTCGGAAAGATCGGCACCAGATAAATCTGCACCCGCTAATTTAGCGCCGCGCAACTTGGTATGGGCCAGTTTGGCACCGCTCAAATCGCTACCAATCAAGCTATAGCCAGAAAGGTCATAACCCGAAAGCTTTTTGATGGTGGAAGCGTCACTCATATCTGTTCATGGTAGAGGTCTGCCAAAAAAAAGACCAGTTAAAGCGTTCAAAATTTTTCAAGAATGCATTAGTGACTTAGGTCACCGTTTAAGCGAGACCAAACACATTGATCTTCCACTTTTTCGTCTAATCGGCTTAGCCACTGCGCATGATTCTGTTTTTCAAGTTCGGTCGCTTTAACCAAAGGTAAATCCAAACTTGCATAATTTATTCGAGGTCCGGACTCACATGCGTCACCGCCTCCACTTGATTTAGCCTCCAAGAGCAATGACGATTGCCCGCCGGTCATGGCTAGATAAACGTCGGCTAGAATCTCAGCATCAAGTAGTGCACCATGGAGCTCGCGATGACTATTATTTATTTCAAAGCGCCGACATAGAGAGTCCAGATCATTACGTTGCCCGGGAAACATTTTCCGGGCCTGCAACAAGGTATCATGAACGCCACACACGTCTGAAATCTTTGCTGCTTGAGGGTCAAAACGATCAAGCTCTGAGTCCAAAAACCCAACATCAAAGGCAGCATTGTGAATAATCAACTCTGCACCGCGAAGATAGTCCATCATTGCCTGACCGATATCAGAAAAGTAAGGTTTATCGGCGAGAAATTCATTACTTATTCCATGGACCTCCATAGCTCCCTGATCAATCTCTCTATCTGGGTTTATATATTGATGATAATTGTTACCCGTTAGCTTACGATTAATAAGCTCTACGCACCCGATTTCAATAATTCTATGACCTTGGCGATGTTCTAAGCCGGTGGTTTCTGTATCCAATACAATCTGTCGTTGATAATCACTCATATGTGCGCCTATTTTATTGAAGCATTGTGTATAAACTTAAAGACCCAGTTCATCAATGCCTCGGTTGGCTAACTGATCGGCAGTCTCATTACCCGGATTACCCGCATGGCCTTTCACCCATACCCATTCTATTTGATGGCGTTGATTCTCTTGATCCAACATTTTCCAGAGATCGACGTTTTTAACGGGTTTTTTCGCTGCGGTTTTCCAGCCTTTGGCTTTCCAACCGTTGATCCACTCATTTATTCCACTCATTACATATTTGGAGTCAGTATATAAGGTTAACTCACACGATCGTTTTAACGACGCCAAGGCGAATATCGCTGCCGATAGTTCCATTCTATTATTAGTGGTTTCAACTTCGCCCCCAAAAATTTCTTTACGCCTGTCTCCGTAGATTAACAATGCGCCCCAGCCACCTGGACCTGGATTCCCACGGCATGCGCCGTCGGTATAGATTTCAACCTTATTACTCACTTTATTCTTCTACTAATTTATCTCTAGTGGCAAACCACTATTAAGGCTCATGCAGGGTTTTAGCTACAGCAGAGGCGACTAGTTTAGTTTTTTTCTTGGCAAAACGAACTCGACCAATCATGATGGTCCCAGCGTCTCGTTTCTTGGCGCTAATCATATAGCCACCTCCGCTGATCGGCAACCATCGATCACCCACCGATTCAAGAAATTGAAAAGCATTCTTTAAGCGACGACTACGTGATAATGGTGCGAAGTGAAACGTTGAGCTTCCTACCACCTCAAAGCCAAGTAATTGCAGCCAATCAATAACTCGACGCACCGAATAATAACGCCCGCGACAGACTGCGGCTGGGCGTACCCAGCGTTGCAAGCCCATCAAGCTAGCCGGATTAAATCCGGTAAGCACTATGTGCCCCTCTGGCATTAATACACGATGAGCTTCGCGTAGTACCTGATGCGGCAATTCGTGGCCCTCAAGCACATGCGGCAATACCACAGTGGAAAACGCCTCGGGTGAAAATGGAAGATAGGCGGGATCGACTAAAACGTCCGAAGACGCGTCAGCAATGTCATTTGTTTTAATCAAGAACGGCAAATCAAAATCATCTACAACTGCGTTCGGCAACCGTTGACCCACTTGTAATACCGTCGGGCCTACCGATTGCCTCAAACCAGCAGTTATGTATGAACGTTCAACGTCAAAATACCGACCTGCGTACGCACTCATGAACCACTCATCGATGTCTGCTCGATTATGTACGCTTAGTCTATTCGCCACTGCTTCTATCACTGCTGATTCTCGATCCGCACAACTTAAATCCGCTTCATTTTACATGAAATGTCGGACAACCACATTGACGCCAGATGAACAGCTCATTACTATTCCCCGATGAATTTAAAAGTCTCGCTTTATCCTATTTTGACACTTGGCCTATTAATAGGCCTCAGCGCTTGTGCTAACCGCAATCAACAGGCAGTTGAAGTGGTCGCTGATGCAGAACCCTCCATAGTTAAGAGCGTCGAAAATGAGGCTGAGGAAAAGCTAAGCTTAATTGACATAGAACCTCTAGAGCTTAAACCTGAACAATCTAGGCCTGCGGGAGTTTTGGAAAGAATACGCCAAGGTTTCCAACTTCCCAAACTAGAGTCGCAACACGTTGCACAATTTGAAAAGTGGAGCACTGAGCACGAAACCTATCTAGACGGTTTATTCTTACGCGGGACACCATTCCTCTATCATATAGTAGAGGAAATTGAAAAACGCGAATTGCCCATGGAGCTTGCGTTACTTCCCGCAATCGAAAGTGCGTTCAGACCCACGGCTGTGTCGCGCTCTAGAGCAGACGGTCTTTGGCAATTTATACCCTCAACTGGGCGAGAATTTGGTCTCAGACAAGACTGGTGGTACGACGGAAGGCGTGACGCACTGTCGTCAACTACCGCCGCATTGGACTATTTAACCCAATTGAACCAAATGTTTGACGGCGATTGGTTTTTAGCTCTAGCGGCTTATAACGCCGGTCCAGGAACCGTTTCACGCGCGATAAGAACCAATCGAGCACGAGGCCGTGGCACCAAATATCAAGACCTAAACTTACGCCGTGAAACCAAACGTTATATCCCAAAATTAATCGCACTTAGAAATGTTATAAATGACCCACAGGCGTTTGGCATC
>CAYQVT010000235.1:0-5778 GCA_964420885.1 uncultured Gammaproteobacteria bacterium | reverse complement strand
TAATTTCGTCGAAAACCATGTCAGTAAAAAATCGGCCCAACTTATTCTTCATAGGCGAAGTGTTGGATGTTACTGGGCATTTGGGTGGCTTCAACTTCCAATGGGCTTGGTCGTCAGGGTATGTTGCAGGGATGAATGCCTAGCATTTCCAATTGGTGACAATTAAAAATGCTAGGCTATGTATCATTCCTTGATTTGAGCCATTCGCACACGAATTTTATCGCTTCGCCTTTTCGATCACTTAATTAGTGGGCTTATTCTTTATAGACTGGATGCTTGGCGCAGAGTACAGCGACCTTTTCTCACACTTGTTCGATGATGGTTTCGTTATTGAGATCATCCAACACATCGCAAATCCATTGAGTGAGTTGCCTACAATCGTCAATATCGAATCCGCGTGTGCTGATTGCGGGTGTACCGATTCTCAGGCCACTGGTTACGAACGGGGATTTGGGGTCGTTTGGAACCGAATTTTTGTTAACCGTAATATGAGCTCGGCCAAGTGCGGCGTCGGCATCTTTCCCGCTAATGTCGTGCTCGATTAAACTTAACAAGAAGAGGTGGTCGTCGGTCCCGCCAGATACGACCTCATAACCGCGCGCTATAAAACCTTCCGCCATAGCTCGGGCGTTTTCTACCACCTTTTTTGGTATCGAGTAAAGCCGGGTTGCATGGCTTCTTTAAAGGTCACGGCTTTGGCGGCAATATCAACTGGATTAAGGTAAAGGCCTGTTGCCACTAATCCGGCAACATGTGCCATGTCGACGAAGAGATAGGCACCAACCGTGTCGGCGATGTCTCTGAATTTCTGCCAATCAATAATTCGGGAGTAGGCCGAAAAGCCAGCGACGATCATTTTTGGTTTATGTTCTGCGGCAAGTGACTCGACCTGATCGTAATCAATTAGTCCATCGTTATCTAAACCGTATTGTACCGAATTGTAGAGCTTGCCCGAAAAGCTAACCTTAGAACCGTGGGTAAGGTGATCGCCGTCGGTAAGACTTATGCCAAGTACGATATCCCCTGGTTCGCTTAGGGCAAGGTAAACCGCTGAATTAGCCTGAGAGCCGGAGTGTGGCTGAACATTAGCGTAGTCGGCGTGAAACAATGCGCGTGCTCAACAGGTCGCGAGTTTTTCAACCACACCTACGTGTTCACAACCTCCCTAATAACGCTTGCCAGGATAGCCCTCGGCGTACTTGTTTGTGAGTCCAGATCCTTGGGCCTCTAACACGCGTGGGCTGGTATAGTTTTCCGACGCGATCAATTCTACGTGTTGTTCCTGACGTTTTTCTTCAGCAAGCATCGCCACCCATAATTCGGTGTCAAAATCGGCTATGCGTTCATTTTGATTAAACATGGTCTCTCCCCCACGGTAAGTTGTTAAACAGCTTGACAGCTTTATTTTCTTGTCGCTTGTTCCAGGTCTGGAGTTATGAATTAAAATTTCTCAATTAAGCAGTAGCGTGCTGTTTAAATGCGTCTACGCCAGCTTGTGCCACTAGCTCGTCTTGATCTGGCGTACCTGAACTGCACCCAACGCCGCCAACAATATCGTCGCCGAAAAATATCGGTAGACCACCGGCCACTATTGAAAAACGACCTTGGTTACTGGTGTTAATTCCGAATGCAGGTTTCCCAGGACCACTAACTTCGCCGTACTCGCGAGTAGACTTACGTGCTGCCGACGCGGTAAAAGACTTTCCTTTTGAAATGTCGATACTGGTTATGCGCCCGTGGTCCATCCGTTGAAACATAAGTAAATTACCACCTTCGTCGGTAATTGCGATGTTCATATCCACATCTATTTCCTGCGCTTTGGATACGCAGGCCTGCATAATTACTTGTGCATCACGCAAGGTAAGTTTTGGTGCCATCCTCATTGAAAACCTCCCTCAAGGCTTAGGCCTTTTCGGCCGGATGTATGCTGTCTTCAGGCAGGCACGTAGAATGCCTACCTGAGCTTTTTATATTTTGTTGTTAGAGTATTTTGTTTAAGGTGTCTTCGAATGTCTTAACTGCGGCATCCACGTCATATAACTTGTCTAAACCAAACAAGCCTAAACGAAACGTTTGAAAATCACTCGGTTCGTCGCACTGAAGCGGTACACCTGCGGCAATCTGCATACCTTGCGCAGAAAATTTACTACCATTTTGAAAACTCGCGTCGGTGGTGTAACTGACCACGACACCCGGCGCTTCAAAACCTTGCGCAGCAACACTGGGTATACCTTTGTTATTTAGAACTTCACGAATTTTTTCTCCAAGTTTTACCTGCGCTGCATGCACTTTTGCAAATCCGTAGTCTTTGGTTTCTTGCATTACCTCGCTAAAGCGTCGTAATGCATCGGTAGGCATGGTCGCATGATAAGCATGCCCGCCGTTTTCATAGGCTTGCATAATCTCGAACCATTTTTTGAGATCGCAAGCAAAACTGTTGCTTTGACTGGCCTGCATGCGTTCGATGGCGTCGTTATTCATCATCACTAAACCGCAGCATGGCGAGCCACTCCAGCCTTTTTGTGGTGCGCTAATGAGTACGTCGACTCCGACCTCCTTCATATCTACCCAGATGGCACCTGAAGCGATGCAATCTAAAACAAAGAGACCGCCTACCGCGTGCGTGGCATCAGCGACCTCTTTTAAATAATCAGTGGGTAGAATAATGCCCGCCGATGTTTCTACGTGAGGCGCGAATACTACCGCTGGCTTCTCTTCTCGGATTGTTGCCACCACTTCTTCGATCGGCGCGGGCGTAAATGGAGCTTGGTTGTCTTGATGAGTTTGGCGTGCTTTCATTACCGTACAGCTGGTTGGCAGATTCGCCATTTCTAAAATTTGCGTCCAACGATAGCTAAACCAGCCATTTCGAATTACTAAACAATGTTTATCATTCGAAAACTGACGTGCTACGGCTTCCATACCGAAGGTGCCGCTGCCAGGTACTACGGCAACGCCATCGGCGTTATACACGTCTTTTAAGATACTGGAGATGCTATTCATAACCGATTGAAACGATTTGGACATATGGTTTAGTGAACGATCTGTATAAACCACCGAATATTCGAGCAGGCCATTAGGGTCTACTGGGTGAGAAGAGTTGGTCATTATTGTCTCCTGATGTGTTTTTCACTAAATATTATGAAAATAAAGTCATAAATAATTCTTGTGTGAAAAAAACGTAAATAATTTCATTTGTATTGCCTTAAGAGGGATGTTTAGGCAAGCGTTTGTTGATAAAACACTAAGGGAAGAGTTCTACCAGCTTGTATTTTTATCAAAGAGGGCAGGGTGCCACAATATCGAACGAGAAATGCTCGGTATACAGCTAGACGGGTTTGCTCTAATTAATGATATGACTAAGCCTAATCAAGGCGTGTTAAAAGCGAATTACGATGTTGCAAATTTTGCTATTTCGTTTTGTCCAACAACACGTACACAGCACCTGTGCCGCCGTCGTTTGCGGGTGTTGATACAACAGCGATGACGTATTGATTTTTACTTAGCCAGCCGATTAGCATGTTTTTTAGAACAGGCTTACGCCCGGCTGAATTTCGACCTTTTCCGTGCACAATCCTTACCGCACGGACATTACTTTTTGCGCACTCATTTACAAAGCCATGCGTTTCTTGTTTCGCGACGCCGACGATTAATCCGTGCAGGTCTAACTCGGCTTGTATCGCATAGTCTCCACGACGTAATTTTTTCAGCAAACGGCTTGAGAAACCAGAACGCAAAAATTTAAGTTCGTCGCCGCTTTCATAACTGGCGCTTTCGTCTGACTCTTCGAGTAATTCTTGCATAACTCGCTGGTCGTCCAGCAGCCTTTGACGAGGTGTGGTGTCGGCTGGTTTTCTATATGGCGCGATTTTGTCCTGCTTGAGAGGGGTTACTCCAAGACCAAGCAGCCGCGCCATATTGTCGTCATTAGAAGCCAATTTGTTTAGTATTTATGATTTGGTTTCAATACTTTTTAGATATTTGTCTGCATCTAATGCCGCCATGCAACCTGAGCCCGCTGAGGTAATTGCTTGGCGATAAACATGGTCCATGACGTCGCCACAGGCGAATACTCCTGGGACGCTGGTCGCAGTGGCATTACCCTCGCTGCCACTATGTACCTTGATGTAACCTCCAGCCATATCGAGCTGGCCCTCGAAGATATCGGTGTTGGGACTATGACCAATCGCAATGAAGGCGCCATCGGCGGATATTTCTTTAGTGCTGTTATCTTTAGTGCTGTTAATGCGCACCCCGGTCATGCCCATATCGTCGCCGAGAACTTCATCCAGAGTGGCATCCCACTCGATATTGACATTACCATTCTCGACCTTTTCGTTAATATGGTCTACCAAAATGGCCTCTGCTTTAAATTCGTCGCGGCGATGAATGACTGTGACGTCAGATGCGATGTTCGATAAGTACAGTGCTTCTTCCACGGCGGTGTTCCCGCCGCCAACAACGACCACTGGTTTGCCTTTATAGAAGAAGCCATCACAAGTCGCGCAGGCGGAGACACCTTTACCCATAAACGCAGTCTCAGAATCTAAACCCAAATATTTTGCTGAAGCGCCAGTTGCGATAATAAGCGCGTCACAGGTATATACACCGCTGTCACCCGTTAAGGTGAATGGTTTGCTGTTAACGTCGACCGTGTGAATGTGATCAAACACGATTTCAGTTTCAAAACGCTCAGCGTGACGTAACATACGCGCCATTAACTCATTACCATCAACACCTTGGTCATCGCCGGGCCAATTGTCTACTTCGGTTGTGGTTGTAAGCTGACCACCTTGTTGCATTCCAGTAATTAATACTGGGTTCAGGTTGGCTCGGGCAGCATAGACTGCGGCACTGTAGCCAGCGGGGCCAGAGCCTAAGATAAGAACTTTGCAATGTTTTGAGTCAGACATTCGTAACGGTTTCCAGTGTTGTTTGCGGTTAATTCACGAAGAATTTTAATTAATTTCAGCTCTGATTAATAGCGAGCAAATTGATAATTTCAAGTGGCCATAAGCATAGAAAAATTGCTAACACTTTTTAACATATTTAAGGTCAGCATACTTTATTATTGGTTTTAGTACAGAACGGTTAGGAATAGTGTTGCTGGCACGTTTCACGTTAGAATAGGTCGATTAAGATTAGAGGTCTGCAATAAGAGTTATGCCACAGGCGAAGCGAAAGCAAATCAAAGAAACTGAGCAGGAAGTTGGGGGCATTATGTCGCCTCGAGTTAGGGAGCTCGGCTCGGAAATAGTGGTGGTATTTAGCGCCTTTCTTTCCTTGTATGCGCTGTTGTCGCTGTTAACTTACAGCCCTAGCGACCCAGGTTGGTCGCATAGCGGTGGTGATGCGAATGAGGTGAGTAATTTAGGCGGGCAATTTGGCGCTAATTTTTCAGACATGTTATTGCATGGCTTTGGGTACATGTCTTTTTTGGTGCCCATTATGATTATCGTTCTGGGGGTAAATTTCTTTCGTAATCGCCACGACACCTCCGAACCTTCGTATTTTAAACGAGTGCTCATTGGCGCTGGTTTTTTGATTACCGTTATGGGCGGTTGCGGAATCGAAAACCTGCATTTTAACCACTGGGCGCAAGCCAAACATTTTATCGCAGGCGGCTATCTGGGAAGTTGGTTGAACGGCGGATTGGTAGAACTGTTTGGGCAAATTGGAACTACCATGCTCATGGTCGTGTTGTTTTTGACTGGTATTACCATATTTACCGGGTTGTCGTGGTTTAGCTTAATGGATTCGATCGGCTCAGGAATTTTC
>CAYQVT010000234.1:0-5788 GCA_964420885.1 uncultured Gammaproteobacteria bacterium | reverse complement strand
CTTCTATATTTTCTATTCTTTTTATCATTTAAATCCTTTTCTAAGGTGTGAAAGCTAGCTAGCTCTGTTTCTAGAATAGCAATGTAGTTAGCTATTCTCAAGAAATCCTATAAGTATTTGTTTTTATTTAGTTTATCGAAACTTGGCAAATGATAAACGCGCAGCATACAGTAGTGCAAAGTGTTTGATTAGGCCAGAATTTCAATATATACTGTTTTTTTATACAGTTTTTAATGGAGCTAAAAATGAGCAATAGAAGCCCTTTTATTGAGTCTATTCGGCGTACTATGCGCTTGCGTGGTTATAGCATTCGTACTGAAAAAAGTTACCTTTATTGGATTAAGTCTTATATTCGTTTCCATAAGCGTAAGCACCCCAAGGAAATGGGTAAAGTTGAAATTATTCAGTTTTTAGATTTTTTAGCTTCTGACCGAAATGTTACAGCTAACACACAGCGCATCGCGCTTAACGCTTTGATGTTTCTTTATTCTAAAATACTTGAGCAGCCTGTGGCCAACTTGGGTTTTAAAATGGCAAGCAAGCCGCGTTACCTTCCGACCGTTTTAAGCGCAAAAGAGGCTATGTTAATCATTGAAAATCTTGAAGGTGTGCATCAGCTTATTGTTAAAATGATGTATGGCAGTGGTTTGCGTGTTTCAGAGGCATTAGGCTTACGAGTTCAGGACATCGACTTTGAAAGGAATAGTGTGACAATCCGCAATGGCAAGGGCAATAAAGATCGCGTGACTTTGTTAAGCCAAAAACTGAAAAGCAGTTTGCTTGTGCAAATAGATAAGGCCCTTGAATTACAGCAATTGGATAATACCAATAGCGTAGGCCCGTCTATGCCTGATGCGCTAAGTCGAAAATACCCAAATGGGTTTCGTCAGCCAGGTTGGATGTTTATTTTCCCTTCGGTTTCTTTATGTCACCACCCTATTAATAACCGTCTTTGCCGACACTATTTACATACAACGGTGATTCGTAAAGCGCTTAAGCGGGCCCGCGTGGCATCCAATATCCATAAACGAGTGACATGCCATACTTTTCGCCATAGTTTCGCAACTCATCTATTAGAAGCAGGCACCGACATTCGTACGGTTCAGGAATTGCTAGGTCACACAGATGTAAAAACCACACAGATCTATACCCACATTATTGGTAAGCATTATGCGGGCACCAGCAGCCCCTTAGATAGAATCTCAGAAGAGCGGCCTGTCTACGCTTAAGAATGTGTTTGCTGAACTGCATGTTAAATCTCATTACTCATTTTTATCAGGTGCCTCAAGTCCTGAAGAATTAGTGCATCAGGCGTCCAAACTTGGTTATTCGGCACTGGCTATTACCGACGAATGCTCTTATGCAGGCATTGTAAAAGCCTATCAGGCCAGCAAGGAGTGTGACCTTAAGTTAATCATAGGTAGCGAATTCCGGGTTAGCACGGACACAGAGCCGCTCAAACTTATTCTGCTGGCGCCGAGTCATACGGCATACAGTGAAATTTCCAGCCTCATAAGTAAGGCACGCCGTCGAAGCCCTAAGGGTCAGTATTCTTTATCGATGGATGATTTGCGTTTTGGCTTACAACATTGTTTAGCCATATGGTTACCCTCTGCTACTGACGATGATTTAGCGCATGGCGAACATCTTCGCAACACTTTTAGGCACCGCTTGTGGGTTGGTGTTGAGCTTTTTCTACTGAGTTCAGATCAAACTACCTACTTGCATTGCGAGAAACTAAGCAGGCTATTAGACCTACCCATGGTCGCTTGCAATGATGTTCATATGCATCATAAAAGCCGCAAGCCCTTGCAAGATACGTTGACGGCAATCCGCCAGAATACAACGGTTCAGAAACTAGCTGCTTCTCGGCAGATCAATGCCGAGCGTTATCTAAAGCCCATGGCGATGATCAAGCGTCAGTACCCCGCAGAATTACGCAAAGAATCAATACGCATTGCAAATCTATGCACCTTTTCAATGAGCGAATTGCGCTATCAATACCCTAGAGAGGTCGTTCCAAAGAACCAAACTCCGAATCAATACCTGCGAATCCTAACCGAAGAAGGAATACAGCGCCGTTGGCCAGATGGCATATCGCAAAAAATGCGCATTCAAATTGACCACGAACTGAATGTTATTGAAGAGCTGGAGTACGAATATTACTTTCTTACTGTGCATGACATCGTGCGCTTCGCTCGGTCGCAAGATATTTTGTGTCAAGGTCGAGGCTCTGCGGCCAACTCGGCGGTGTGCTATTGCCTTTTCATCACCGAAATTGACCCAAATTTACACCAACTATTATTCGAGCGATTCATCTCAAAAGAGCGTAATGAACCGCCTGATATAGACGTTGACTTTGAAAGCCAACGACGTGAGGAGGTGATTCAATATATTTACAAAAAATACTCGCGCAAACGCACTGCGCTAACGGCAACCGTTATTACCTACCGGCGAAAGAGCGCTGTCCGCGATGTTGGCAAAGCCTTAGGCTTGCCTTTGAACTTTATTGAAGAATTAAATCGTTCTATGGCGTGGTGGGACAAAGTAGACACGCTTACCGAACATATGAAAGCTCGAAAGTTGAGCGCCGACAGCGCGCTTAGCATTCATTTTTTTAAACTCGTAAAGCAAATTTTAGGAACCCCTCGGCATTTATCTCAACACGTTGGGGGTTTTCTAATCACCCATAGCCCTACCAGTACCCTAGTGCCCATCGAAAACGCGGCGATGCCCGAGCGCACCATTATTCAATGGGACAAATACGATATTGAGATATTAGGCTTGCTCAAGGTTGATGTACTTGGTTTGGGCATGCTCAGTGCCATTCGCCGGTCTTTGGCGATGATAAGCAACTACAGAGGTAAACCCTTGAGTATTCAAGACATACCCAAAGAGGACTCATCGGTTTATGAGATGCTTTGCGCAGGCGATAGCTTAGGTGTATTTCAAGTGGAATCACGTGCGCAAATGTCGATGCTGCCAAGGCTTAAGCCCAGAAATTTTTATGATTTGGTAATACAGGTCGCCATTGTTCGGCCTGGGCCAATTCAGGGCGATATGGTGCATCCATACTTGAAACGTCGCAACGGTGAAGAGCAAGTCACCTACCCTAGCAATGAGATAAAAGCGGTCTTGGAACGCACGCTTGGTATCCCAATTTTTCAAGAGCAAGTAATTCAACTGACCATGGTTGCCGCGGGCTTTAGTGGCGGCCAGGCCGATGAATTGCGACGTGCCATGGCAAGTTGGGGTAAACATGGCAATCTCGACCAGTTTCGTGAAACCTTAATCAATGGCATGTTGAATCGCGGCCACAGTGAAGAGTTTGCTGAGCGCATTTTTCGACAAATACAAGGTTTTGGTAGCTATGGTTTCCCAGAATCTCATTCAGCCAGTTTTGCGTTGTTGGTGTACATTTCATCTTGGATAAAGCGTTATCACCCAGCCGCATTCTATGCGGGTATTTTAAATAGCCAACCAATGGGCTTTTATTCCCCCTCGCAGCTGGTACAAGACGCTCGTCGTCACAATATTCAAGTATTACCAGTGTGCGTTGCGCACAGTGATTGGGAACACACACTTGATCTAAACAACACCCAACCTGGGCTGAGGTTGGGCCTTATGTTGGTAAAGGGGTTGTCAGAAGGATCAGCCACTAAGCTGATGTCGACGAGGCTTCACAGGCCATTTAGCAGCCTTAATGATGTAAAACAAAGGCGAGTACTCGAACAACAGGAGTTGGTAAAACTGATCAATGCTAATGCGTTTCATCTATTCGATAATAATCGGCGTAAGACATATTGGAATGCTTTGCAAATAGACGATGGCTTAGATACCCAAGCAATCAACGAGTCTGAGTTCATTAAGCCAATGTCTCGCGTAGAAAGTATGATTGCCGACTATCGCAGTGCTCGGGGTGTTTCCCTTGATTATCATCCAATGCAATTGCTGCGACGTAAACGGCCTTTTATTCATTGCACTCTGGCCACTCAATTGCTCAGCCGTCGCAACAAAAGTTTGATACAGATATCGGGAGTAGTCACAGGCCGCCAACGCCCCGGCACGGCCAGCGGAGTAATATTCATGACGCTTGAAGATGAGACCGGGAATATCAATGTCATTCTCTGGAAAAGCGTTCAAGAGCGTTTTCGAGAACAAATTTTAACCGGGCGAATTCTCTACATTAAGGGCACCTTAGAGCATCAACACGGTGTTGCAAACGTGGTGGCGGCTTACATAGAACAACACGATAACGCCCTACCGAGCCTGAAGTCTAGATCGCGAGATTTTCATTAGATAGTCCGTTATAGAGGCTGAACAAATAGAGATTTAATAAGTCATAAGGCATCAACGAGAGCCAACCTTAGCGGGGGATACGATCACTCCGATTCTTTCTTGGTCAACGCCCGCAATGCAAGTGCGGCGTTCGACAAACTTCGACGACTGTGAGCAACTAAACCCAACTCGCGGCTAAGCCGTAAGCCTAGATCCAGCGACTTTAACGACCGGTCGCGCATCGTTTTTGGCAACAATGACCAGCCCAAACCCGCGCCCGTCAGCATCTTTAGAGTTTCTAAGTTATTGGTTTGCATTTGCACATTTATAGGCAACTCCTGTTTTTGAAACTCTCGGCGAATAACTTGATGCGTTTCAGTGTCAGGGCTGGTTAACACGCAGGGGTATTGAGACAAGGTCAATAAATTTACATCGGTGGTCGTCGCCAGCGGGTGATCTGGGCTCACCATAATATCCAGTTCATCGTCCCAAACCGTTTCTTTAGTAAGTTTGTCGGGCAAGGTCTGAGGTAAAGTAATAATCGCGAATTCAATATCCCCGTGTTCAACCGCCATGTAGGCCTGGTCCGAATCTTCAAAACGTATATCTAGGGTAACCTTGGGGTGTCTAAGATTAAATTCTTTTAAAATCGGTGGCATGCGATGCAAACCAATGTGGTGTGCTATGGCGACAGATAAATTACCACTGATATCGTCGGTTAAATTCGAGGCATACCGCTGCATGTCCTCGGCCTGATGTACCAAATCTTGCGCTTTGGGTAATAATTGCTTACCGGCTTCCGTTAAGCTGATGCGTCGTGCAATGCGATTAAATAACTGAGCACCCAGTTCTTCTTCAAGTGAGGCAACTCTTTTGCTCACCGCGGGTTGGGTGACAAATAACTGCTCGGAGGCTTTTGAAAAAGATTCATGCCGAGCAACGGCAATGAAGGCTTGCAATGCGGAAATGTCCAAAATCTCTTCTCTTGTATTCCAATCTGGAATCAATATTATAAAAACAATGAATTTGTATTATCAAGCTCTTTTGCTATGATTCAACTCGTTCTCTGTACTCTTTAGTGCAGCATAGAAATCATTGTAATTCCGCTTATTTATTGAGGTATTTCCATGGCAAAGACCATGTACGAAAAAATTTGGGACGCGCATCTAGTGCATCATGAAGAAGGCCAAGCACCGCTGATGTACGTTGATCGCCACCTGATGCACGAAGTGACGTCGCCACAAGCGTTCGAAGGCTTAAAAATGGCGAGTCGCCCTATTCGCAATCAGCACAGTATTTTGGCGACACTGGATCATTGTGTTCCCACCAAGTTGGCTGACCGTTTGAATCTGCCAGACCCCATTGGTGCCAAGCAAGTTCAGACCATGATCAATAATTGCCAAGAGCATGGTTTGGTTTTGTACGACATGCAAAGCAAGAACAACGGTATTATTCACGTTGTGGTTCCCGAGCATGGTTTTGTTCATCCGGGTATGACCACCGTCTGCGG
>CAYQVT010000233.1:0-5928 GCA_964420885.1 uncultured Gammaproteobacteria bacterium | reverse complement strand
TCTCAAAGAAACCCAGAGCGCCGGTTCCCCTGGGCAAACTAGATAACAAATGCATACCGTCGATCACTCGTCCAACCAAAGTAACGTTGCGATCTAAATGGCGCGGAGCGTGTCCAGTTACAACGTATAAACCAGTGCCGTTGCCGCTGTTATCCTCCAGCCCTCGCGATACACCAACCATGCCATAACAATGGGCTAGCCACGCGTTTTGGCCATCACTGGCAACAGGAAAACCATCTACAAAACCTACCTCATCCGCATAGGCGTCGCGGCTATCGATGTTCTTGAAATCTATTTCTTCTATACTTCTAAAGAACTCGACGGATAGATTGGCCTTCGCGTTGCCTATCGATTTAGCATCGGCCGAGTCTGCCAGAGGGTCACCCCATTGCACAACGTAATTATCTTGCGATCGAATTATTGCGGTATCGTCAAAATAGCCGTCACTAACTAATTGTTTTATATTCGACACATGATTGGGCGCAAACTGCGGTGCCAATTCAATCACAATTCGGCCTGTATCTAAACGCATAACAAGTAACCGATCATTGCTCGGCGTTCGCCATGAAACCGCATCAATATTAGCTGCAAATGCGCTAGAGACTAGCAAGATAATACCGCTGAAAGTGAATAAGAATTTCATAGCTAAATTCGAGATAGGCACAACAAAGCACCAGTGTAGCACTTTCTCTGAAGATCGTTTCTTAGACAACAACCTTCAATACTCGGCGTTCTCAATCCTCGAGATGAAATACAAAAAAGCCGCTGGTACTAAACCAGCGGCTTTTTAAGTTCACCATTAACGTTCAAATTAATTCACTAAGACATAATTCGAACCGATAATGATTGTTGACTTAGAACTCTAAACCAACCTGCGCGTAAAAAATACGCCCTCTTGGATCGTGTGTTCTAGACTCGAAACCACCATTTGTAAACACTTGAGGCGGCTCTTCATCGGTCAGATTAGTAACCCCGATTGTGGCGCTAATATTTCCTTCCGAACCAAACAAAACGTTTACTTGAGCATCAACGGTATCGAACGAATCAATTTGTTGATTATCATTCTGATCATCATCAAATGAGCTGACCGAACGATGTGCTAAGCGTGCATTTATCCGTTCACCGATATAGTTAACACCAAGCGTGAAACGAGTCTCCGGAGTTGGGCTACCAAAATTACTAAAGTTCCGGCTGCCAGCTCCCTCAACAATACCTGCTTGTGGGTCGACAATATCGTAATTGAATACGCGTGTTAGATCTAAAAATGGAGCAAATCGACCAATACTGGTTTCGAAGTCATAATTGATCGCAACGTCGATTCCATCAGTATCAATATTTGACGCATTCACGAAATCGTTGAATACGAACAAAATGTTACCACCAGGGCCTCGTATTACAGACGGTCCAGTTGGGTCGGCATCTACAATAGCTTGCGGAGCGGTCTGGATAATTGCATCGCTGAAATCGAAACTCCAGTAGTCAACACCGATGTCCAAACTTTCAGCCGGTGAAAATGAGAAGCCAAAGTTAAATGCTTGGCTTTCTTCTGGCTGAATATTACGACCTGCACCCGGATCAAAACTGCGTATCGCTGCGAATGCGGTTCCACCTAAAGGATCATTAACTTGTTGTAGTGAAGTCGATTGACCACTTACTTGGAACTGACTTGGCGCACGGAAGCTTGTTGAAAAGCTGGCACGTACCGAGAAGTTATCAGACGGTCGATACAAAAGTGATACCTTTGGATCAACCGTATCACCAATACTACCGCCATAATCTTCATAACGAACAGCAGCTGTAAAGTCCAGAGCCGGTGTTATGGGAACAGCAATCTCAGTGAACAAAGCGAAAATATCACGATCGTCGCCAAAATCCGAACTACCAATAATAAACGCAAAAGCGTCTTGGTTTGACAAGTCATCGAAGTCTCGCGTGAAATCTTCTCTACGATACTGCGCGCCTACCGCTAAGCCAACTTCACCTGCAGCGGTTGAACCGATAATCCCGCTCAATACGCCATCAAGTACGATCAACTCTGATTCTGAATCAATCGTTTGCGTGTCGATGAGAAAGTCTAACAACGCTGGATCGTTCGGTATTGCGTTAAAGCTGGTAGCAAATGGGTTGAAAAATAAACAGCCGTTTTGGCCAGGTTGGCCCGCAGCGGCATTACAATTAGCGCCGCCAAAACCAAACAGAGCCGCCTGCAAACGGTCGGTTACTGTGTCTTCAGTCTGCAACACATGCTCGTTATTACCATAGGTAAAACCAACATCGTAATCCCAGTTTTCGGAACCAAGGAACGAACCGGACAATTCGGCACTCAAACGTAAGGTTTCCGAATTCGCGGTACTTGGAGAAACCGTGCCGCCGTTACCGCTTACGCGGCCGAAAAAGATCGCAGTTCCCAATGCGGATGGGAAAACGTTTCCAGGATTATTCGCGGGAACAATAGCGCTACCCGTTTGTAAGAATGGGAACGAGGGAGAATTACCGCGAATCGCTTCGTAATCTGTATACGCTGCTTCGAAACGGAACTCGCTATCGTTTCCAAAACGGTGCGTGACCGTTCCAAACAAATTATACCGTTCTTCCTCTGGCACTAAATTGAAGAAGTCACCAAAATCAAATTGGCATAAGCCAGCTCTAAAAGGAAGCCCAGCACCGTCAAGAAGAGGTTGGAATGCCGTTAACGGAGCCGCAATTCCACCTTCGCTTTCACACCCAGTTGGGTCAATCAAGGGCAATGCGCCGCCGGCAATACCGGTTAGAAAAAATGACCCTGGGTTACCTAATGATGAGCTGTCATCTTGAGGTCGGCTTAAGCGTCGCTCTGCTGTGGTCAATGGGCTACGGTCAAAATAACTCGCGGCAACCACGATGTCGGTATTATCAGTTCCCCAACCAAATTTCACTTCGGCGGTTGTATCTGATTGGCTCCCTTCACCGTCGACACCGGCAACACGAACATTAACTGCTGAGCCTTTAAAGTCATTATCAGTAATAAAGTTAACAACACCAGCAACGGCATCGGTACCATAAATTGCAGCCGCACCATCTTTCACAATTTCGAGACGTTTAATCGCGATCTGTGGAATTAGAGCATTGGTATCGACAAAATTAACACCATCATTGGTTAACGCAGCTGTACTCACTTGGCGGCGACCGTTCAACAATACCAGCGTAGAAGCAACCCCTAGTCCGCGTAGATTAAAGTTAGACGAACCAACTGTACCGTTTTGGGTAAATGCATCAGGGTTATTTTGCGAACCATTGTTAATGGTTAGATTCTGAACAATGTCGGCAACGTTGGCTGCGCCAATTTCATTCAAATCACTTGCACCTAGAACCGTGGTCGGTGATGGAAGATCCCCTTGTCGTTTCCGCGCTAGGTACGTACCGGTGACGATAACTTCTTCTAATTGAATATCGTCTCGGTCTTGTTGGGCAACAACGGGAGTGGTTCCCATCGTCATCGCAGAGATCATAACCGCTAGTGCGGTCTTCTTTAGATAAGCTGAATTAAGCCTCACATCGAGACCTTGTTGTTCAGACTTATCGGCTGCATTTAAATACCTCATAAATTCTCCTCTGGTTTTATAAAATTAATTTTTTCATATCTATTACTGTCGCTTTTTTAGCTATTCCCAAACCGCTTTCTAACCGACTTACTCCGATCTATTATCGGGCCGTATAGATATATCTTTTTTATACAGTTTATTTAAGTGATTAAATCTAACTGATATCCAGTTGGCGATTTGTGAACATAATCAAATCTTAATAACAATCACTGCAATATACTCAAAAAACCGCAATTAGATATCAAATCTACCATTCATGTCTCACTGCAATTCTACCTATAATTTTATTTATAGGATACCTGTTACTGCATGCTTTTTCTCTTAGATCAATTCGATGCGGTTCGAATAAAAGAGACAAACCAAATAAGGCTTTGTACTCAAATCATAAGAGTAAAAAATGGATATCAATTTTAACGCCTGACAATGACAGCCTGGCAATCATTACTATTCTATTTTTTGTGAAAACTTAGTTGCAATAAAATGATTGGCAGACACCGAGAGTCAAGGTAATAAATCACTATTCAGGTAAGATACGCGATATGTCAAACAAAACAATAATTGAGCAAAAAACGGAGCTAATTGATCTAAGAAGAGCAACAGACAACCGTCTCAGATACGCAAATCGTTGCTACGCTAAGACGAGCACCCCAAAGCGAGATGCCACTGCAGCAACATGACTCGTAAATTCTGGCGAGTCGACGCGCTCAAAGCGGCGGCGCTAACGAGCGGCTACGAGCATTAACTGGGCTTAATCTGATGACCGCAATGGACTATAGCGAATACTGGTCTAGTAAGGTACGAAACTCACATTTTTTCATACGGTACCGCCTTACCATGACAAACAAAAGAACAATTCTCTCGACCATTGCTTTCGCCGTGGCATTTAGCACCGCCTCATTTACCACCCACCAAGCGTATGCTCAACAGCAACCCCACACTTTGACGGAATCGCAAGCGGCAGAAGAAACCGGCGACATCGATATGGCTAACCAATTCTTTGGCTTATTGGTCAGCTTCGACCCTGTGCAGATCGGCAAAATTTTTTCGATAATTGAAGAAAACTGGTCGTTAGAATATCTACCCATGGCAATCGAAACCTTAGGCTTTGCTCAATCGGACTTTGTCCGAGCACGACTAGCTGGTCTAATTGAAAAAGAAACACCACAAGACAAGTTCAATGATGTAAATGATCGTTATCAATGGCTTTGGGGGCAAGACATCAAAGCGCCTAAAGGCTATGCCAATTTCAAGGCGGATTTATATCAAAATATCGATCAAAAATTTGAAACATATTTCAGAGATCGTCAGGACAGCGCGCGCATACGTTTAGATGAAATTCGTTGGGGCGGAGTGGTTCAAGATGGAATTCCACCTCTACGTAACCCCGAAATGATCTCGATAGAGCAAGCCGACTACCTAGATGACGACAATATTGTCTTTGGCATAGAAATCAATGGTGATGCACGCGCCTACCCGAAACGAATTTTAGCTTGGCACGAAATGTTCACCGACACCATTGGCGGAGTTGATATCGCTGGGGTCTATTGCACACTGTGCGGCACGATAATCCCCTACAAGACTGAACTCAACGGAACTAAATATACCTTAGGCACCAGTGGCTTTTTGTATCGCTCTAATAAACTTATGTATGACCAAACGACTCAATCTTTGTGGAGTACGTCTCGCGGCGCCCCGGTCTTAGGGCCTCTAGTCGATCAAGGGATACAATTAGAATTTGAAAGCGTGGTCACAACAACCTGGCAAGAATGGAAGAAACGCCATCCGAACACTACCGTTTTGTCATTGAATACGGGACACCTGCGTAACTATGATGAAGGAAACGCTTACAACGAATATTTCAGCACTGATCGTTTAATGTTTAATACTCCTTTTAACGACGCTCGACTGAAGAACAAGCAAGAAATCTTAGCGTTGCGATTTCCCGCAGCACCAGATCAACAGTTAGCCATCGACACCGATTATTTGAATAAACATACGGTCTATGAAAGCCGTATCGGTCAGCAAAAATTCGTAGTGCTTACTGATAAGACTGGGGCCAATCGCGTCTATGATCCAAAGGGCACTAAGTTTAAGAAATACGATGGAGAATCAACCGTGACGGACAAATCAGGCCAAACTTGGGCGGTTAACGAAAGCTGGCTTGAAGCCAGTAATGGTGACCGCCTCGAACGTCTTCCTTACTATCGTGCTTTTTGGTTCGGCTGGCGCGCGGCGTTCCCCGAAACTAAGCTTATTAAATAATCCCTTAGTCCCAAGTCTATCCATTATTAATCGAACGGAACTTGTAACATTGCACTGCCAGGTTCCGTTTGAGGAATATTTTACC
>CAYQVT010000232.1:0-6000 GCA_964420885.1 uncultured Gammaproteobacteria bacterium | reverse complement strand
TTGATTGCTTCATGGCTCTTAGCGACATTCTTGAAGACCGAGAAGTTGAAATTCATTTGGACGTTAACTCAAATGCATGTCACGCCTCTAACGCAATTGCCAAACAAGCAATTGGCTATGTTAAAGGTATGACTAACCTTGATGCGTTGATCAAACCAAACGCATGGGCTGGTTCGAGTACCGCTGACTATTGTGTTCGAAAAACTGTCGCTCGCTATAAAAGAGTGTTGTGAATGGGCATTATTATATGTGCGTTTTAGAACGGAACGTTTCTAGCCTTGCCGGCTAGAGACCTTGCAAAAACTAAATTGCAATTAGCGATCGAGAGGCCATTGTAGAATCTGCGTAAGTATAATGAACCGGGAGGGATTTAAACCATAAGCCAGCTCAGGCCAACCAAGAGTCCGGCTCATATGATCAGCTTAATCACGATTGCTTAGAGACAACCTGAACTAGTCAAATCGCCACTCAACTGCACGCCTGACACTCTCGTTTTCATCGTTACGTAAAGCTTCTAGCACTTTATCAGGCAACTTAATTTCATAGTTTTCTAATACCGCTCTGCGAACACGTGGTACTGGGTCAGCAACAACCTTTGCTATCATCGTTTTATTAAGTTTCATATGCTCTGTAAGAAACGCTCGAACAATCTCATTAGGATGCTCTATATATTCGACCAAATTCTTTTTTAAGAATTTTTTGTGACAGTAATACAAGTTATCCATAACCTCACGATCGGCTTTGTCGATTATTTTTTTTACTTGTTGTTCGCTTAGTGCTTCATTGCATGCAATTTGTTTCAAAACCTTTATATCATTATCTTGAATACCTAAGTTTAAGATATCTGGGTCTGTAGCATGCTCAACTGCAACGGCTCTTATATCAGCCTTTTTATGCGCGATTAGAACCTGATGAATATCTAGTGAAGCGCACATTTCGTGATTTCTCCAAAGGGAGCTTGCATATGCATCATCATGAGCCAATACGGCAATAAAAACCTCTTTATCACGAGTCTTTTCGGCCAAAGAGCTGGCCACACGTAAGTCATCACTGCTAGCAAGCTCAAGGGCGACATTCTTATCTAGGTTAAAGTTTTGGGTCAGACTTTTTCTGATTTTTTGACTACTTTCTTGAGCGTATTTTTTTTGAATATCTAAATCAAGAATTCTCTCAGCCACAAACGCTCTTATTGAATCACTCTCATCAGCATGAAATGCTTTCAGTGTGACTTCATCGTATTTTCGATTTCTATAATTTTCTTTATCAAGCTCTTCAGATGTTTTATAAATGTAAGTTCTCAGAGCTTGTCCTCTTACTTTTTCATGAGAGTCCTTAAATAAGTGTTTACTAATATCTAGAGACGAGTTTTGGTGAGAGCACGCTCGGGCTCGAACCTCCTCGCTTTCATCGTCCTTTAATAGCTCGAGAACATCCAGCGGCGCCTTTCTGTTTTCGATAACGCTCAAGCGTACGTCGGAGACTTTATCGCCAGCCAAATCACGTAAAACGGTAAGTGATTTAGTTTCTTTTGCTTGTTTAATCCTATTGCGCTTTGGCCCTTTATTTTTTAGTGACTCAATTTTGTTGGGTTTATCGGATTCATCAACTAACTTAGCATTAAAATTATTATGATTACGCGCACTGACTCGAATAGAGGCAACCTTGTCTTTGAATAAAAAGGCCAGCACGTTTTCTGGGCAAAGCGGATTTGCCACAACAGCGGCCCTTACAGACTCCTTAACATCACGCGCTAATACTTCAAACATGAACTGTGTACAATTACTTAAACTAGCTATGTTTTTCTTGATATGTATATCGTCATCAAACACGTGTGGCTGTATATCTACAATATGCGCAGTTCGAGACAACACACCTTGGCGTGAATACTTAACATGATTATTATTTAAATAATACTTAATCACATGACCCGGCAACTCATCGTACATCAGCCAGTTTTTAATCTTCCACTCGGCATATTCCTCGGGAACAATCGCATTTGGATTTTCTAATAACTGCAATGCAATCTTGGGATTTTTAGCCAAGGAACTAAAAAGATAGAATGCATATGGTTGCTTGAGTGAGGCAGTACAATTTGGATGCCTCGCCACTAATTTATTTACAAAGTGATAGCGATAATGGGTACTACGTTGCAAGGCATATAGACCTTTCGCCTTAGGGTCTAAGCAAAGCTCCAAACATTCTCGCCATGTTTTTCTTTTGCTAGATTTTTTAGCTAATTTAGTTGTTGGCTCAGAATCAATTAACGCTCTCCATACTACTTCCGATTCGGTTATATCAGCCAGTAGTAGTCGAACATCGTCATTGGCTTTGTCAACCAAAGTTAACTGATCTTGCTCACTCAAATTGGGGTTAGACGCTAGGCCTATATAAAAATATGAATTGCCTGTATCGAGAATATTTTTCAATACATCTACTGGCGTACTTGAGTTAAAAGCAACCGAGGCCTTTACAATATTATTTTGGTCTTCGGATAACTTAACTAATAAATCACTTGGGCAATTTCGGTGCAAGGCAACGCCAGCTCGAATGTATGCATATTCAAGTGATGCTAGCGATAATAATTTTTCTGGGCCAGTATTCACGTCTCCCAACAACTCAATAACTTCTTTGCTATTAAGCTGATCAGAAGATTTCTGTTTTGGCTTTGGCTTCATCTGTTCAGCGAGTCTGGCGGCATGAACAGCATCAGCTGGGCATGATTTATTTGCAAGCGCCGCCTTTACAACCTTCGGCTCTTTATCTTGTGACAATCGAGTTAAGATTTCAGGCGGGCAGCTAGCGTTCTCAGCTAGGGCCTCTCGGATTGTTCTGGCAGTATCATTAACTAACACCGACGCCAATTCGAGCGATAGCCCCTTGCGTTTGGCCAAGGCCTTGCGTACATGTGGGGACTTATCTTTTGCAAATGGCCTCAGCAGAGCTTCGTCAACTTTATTCAAGCTAGCTATGTAGCTTTTATCGGCAGCTGAACCATTAGCCAACCAATAATGAACCTTAAATATATGCGGCTTCTCTTCGTCTACTGTATACCCTCTGAATGCATAGTAACTGCTGTATTTACATTTAGCTTTTTCTGGTTTCGACTGCACTAGGCCTTGCCACTTTTCATTTTCTTGAAATTCACCGTAGCGTGGATTAAGTTTGGCATCTTCAGGTAAAAAATATATAAACTTAGCTAACCAAGTCATGCCTATATTAGGGTGTCTAGCGACTAACTTAGCGACTTCTATAGATTTATAATAGTGGTTTAAATAATGTTCGAGCTCTTTATGAGTGGTTTCTTCAGATTGTTTAACTAATAGCTCGCATACTTGATGCTTATTTCTAGGCCGCTCTTCTTTCGGTGGTAAGCCTTCTTCTTTGTCCATTTTTATCATCGAGGCGATTGCCATATTAATCTGAGCATCAGTCGAATTAGGGTCAAATAAAGTCTTCAGTAAATCGCCAGCTTGCGTGTCCTTGTTAGTCATAAGCTTTGGTACCCTTGTTAGTCATAAAAAGTTATTCAAAATATTTTTTGCGGTTTAGCTCTTAGCTTAACCATTGCTCAAGCGTGCGATAGTGCCAAAGGGAAACGATACGCTGTCTAACCCACCGAAGGTAACAACCCACATTGTCTCGGTTGCTGGTTCTTGCTCAGGAAAGTCTCCATAGCCATCGGTAAAATAGACGATCAAATCAAGATTATTTTGATTTTTATTATCTACAACTTCCTGATAGAAAACATCAAAATCAGTACCACCACCACCTTGAGGAGGCGTTTTTTGCATGTCTTCAGACAGCTCATAAGGCCCATAAATATCGGCATCTACATAATATAACTCTATCTTTATAAAATGATAAGCATTAGCAATGCCTAATAGCTCACTGATAAATTGAGTTAGTTCTTCTTGGTCTATAGAGCCACTGGTATCGATAGCAACTAGAACATTTAAGCGTTCTGATTCTAGTTGATCGAGATACAAACCTTGGTGAATGAAACGGCGATCATAACCGTTATAGTCATCGGGCGTACGCACTACAAATTGCCATAATAATGAACGCCAATCTAAGATCGGGCTCATCATTTGATCAATTTCTAAAAGCAGACCAGCAGACATATGGCCTTGTGACTGACTGCTTAAACGCGCAGCTGCTTCAGCTTTACGTAATGCCCCCTGCCAGTATTGAGCGGATTTTTCAGCAGACCTTTTTTGCACGTCATGTGGTGTTTCGCTTTGAACTTCTGCATCGTCTAAACCTCCTAAGTCTTTATGACACGGATAAAGCTGCTCCAGAACTTGCTTAACCTGATGAGCATTCGGTTGCTGCTGACTTTGTTGGTTCTTGCCCTGTTGATCCTGGCCTTGAGCTTGCTTCTCTTCGCCATTACAGTCGCCAGATTGGCTAGGCATATTTAATGCAGCTGTACGTAAAGAAGCATGCTCTTTAGGCAAAGACTGTAAGGCTTCGTATACTTGCTCAACACTTGCATCTGTATAGCGAGGTTCTACTACGGTGTTTCTTGGTGGCGTGAAATCACCCGCCTCGAGAATAATATTATTAACTACAATATCTGCTGCTATATTCCAAATTTTCGCATCTCTAACGCCCAGCCTAATGGGGTGCAATAGAGCCGTGTGTAAGGTTAAATGCAACAATAAACCGGTTCTTTCAGTTTCTGTTAAGGGTTTAAAGTAATCACTGTTAATACGTATGACACTACCGTCGGTCTGAAATAGTTCGCTAGATGAATCAAACTTGTAGTTTGCCATCAATGAAATGGTTGCTAAAAACGGATTGCTTCTCCTGAGTCTTAACAGGTAGGTGCTAATGGCTTGCTCCATTAACTAGCCATTAATTGTGCGTAGTTTGTTAAAAATTCTGTCAGCTTGTCTTCTTTCATAATCTGAGCATGAATGTCTTCCATTAAACCTTTTTTCCTGAAAATTGGAAATGCGTCTGTAGCATACAACTGCACCCACTCAGCACTGGCTTTTTCTACCAACCATCGTAATGCATTTAAGGCTTTCTCGGTTTCATCTGAATGACCAACCAAACTCATGGTGGTCGCATATCTAAGCGAGACTTCTTTAGGAAACTTAGCATTTTTATTGCCAGCAACAATACCTCTGATATCTGGAATGTTTTCGGTGACATCAAGGTATGCGTAAAACTCTGCAGCAGCACTTACGCCAACTGATGGTTCTATATCCAGACCAGATTGGTGCAATTGATCGGAAATTTCCCAGCTTCTGGGGGATGGCCAAGCGATCTCATTTGCTAGCATTTTGTGTAACAGATCGGGCCTGAAGGCCAAAAAGCCAATCATCCTGTCGGAGATACCATTAGCAAACGCGTATTGGCGAAAACTCTCAATCGCGGCTTCAACCTCTAAGTGTATAAAACGGTTAGCTAGTGGCGCCGGCATATCAAAAACTCCCGCACGATCTTCTTTGCGATTACCTGCGGACCAAATAAACCAACCTTCAGGCACAGTATAATTACCCACTTTGCGATCTAAAATTAGCTGTTGGGCTACGCCTTGCATAGACGGTGTGGCCATATTAATTTCATCTAAAAACAATATGCCCTTTCCACCTCTGGGTAAAAATTCAGGCGGCGCCCAATAGGTTACCCCATCACTAGGAACCGGCAAGCCTCTTAGATCAGTCGGAGCCAATTGACTCAAGCGTACATCAACAAAATCTAACTCATGCTTGCTGGCTAATTGTTTCACAATGCTGGATTTGCCGATGCCCGGTGCACCCCAAATCATCACACTGCATAAAACGTTTTGAGTAATCAGCGTATCTAAATAATTTTCTAGTTCTAAGGGGGTCATGCTAATGAGTAAAAATTGATGTTAACAATCAGTATAGTTTTTATATTTAGTCGAAACCATAAAAATCACACATAACATGGCTTAGTTACCACTCAAGTCCTGAAAACGAATGCCATATTTATCGAGTATTTGCTTAATACGATGAGAATCATTGG
>CAYQVT010000231.1:3237-6027 GCA_964420885.1 uncultured Gammaproteobacteria bacterium | reverse complement strand
CTTATATGCAGTAGGATTTTAATTCGCCAAGACCAGCTAACTACCTGAGACAGCCAGGCATCGGCTGGGCGGCCAAGCGCTGCGACACCCCATGTATTTGCGATCATCGCTTCACAGGGATGTGCGAAGGTTCCTAGCCAGCCACCTTCTGGTTCTTGCAGATCGAGAGAGGATATTAGGAACCCTTCGTTTCGACCACGGAATATTGCCAAAGCACGGTGAGGGGGAATGTTTTTATACGGTTCGGTATAGTCAAAGTAATCTTGAAACTTTACGCCTTCCTGTTCTTTATCTTTAGCGACTGTTATGGAGATTATTGCGCGTTCTTCCAATAACGACCTAATCTGAGTTAGGAGCGGGGCGTCTTCAGCAAAACGCTCCATTAAAATCGCTCGTGCTCCGTCCAGCGCGGCCTTAGTATCCGCAACCGGAGAGTCGGCAGAATCATTTAAATAGCTCCCAGCTTCAATCTCGGGGTCCAACATAGGGTCCGCTAACAACGCATTAGCCAAGGGTTCAAGACCTGCCTCTATGGCGATCTGCCCCTTTGTTCTGCGCTTAGGTTTATAAGGCAAATAGAGGTCTTCTAGAGCAGTCTTAGTTTCGGCAGTGGCAATTGCCTGACTAAGTGTGTCGGTCAACTTACCCTGCTCATCCACACTATTGAGTATCGTAATACGGCGATCTTCGAGCTCGCGGAGGTACTTAAGACGCTCTTCCAAACGACGCAGTTGAGTATCGTCGAGGCCGCCAGTCGCTTCTTTTCGATATCGAGAAATAAACGGTACGGTAGAGCCTTCATCTAGTAATGCAATTGCCGCACTTACTTGGCTTGCCTTAACTTCTAGTTCCTTGGCAATTTGGTTTTCAATAGACAACATCTAAATCGTTAAAGTGGTAAATTTAACGGCGGATTATCTAAGAAAGTGAACCGCAATTCCAATGGAAAAGCCTGTTCTCGAGTAATTTTTTAGCCACCAATAAGCCCAAAATGCAAACTGCACCTTGAGCTTATATTTTAGCCGTGTTCACGCACTCATTAGTACAATTTAATCTTCTTCGAGCTTATCTTGAGTCCGTAACTCGAAATCACTGGCATCATGCCGTTCACGCAGTTGCGAGCTTAGTTCTCCCCATGCACGGTTTACCATTTTACCTCGTACCACCGCTTCACGCTGGTCAATCTCCTTGACCCAACGATTAAGATGTTCATAGGTATGAGCTTGTAAAAATTCAGCCGCTTCGTAGGCAAGATTATTAACAACTGCACCGTACCAAGGCCAAATAGCCATATCGGCGATTGTATAGTCTTCACCGGACATGTATCTATTATCGGCTAAATGCCGATCTAAAACGTCCATCTGACGTTTAACCTCCATGGTAAAGCGATCGATACAATATTCAATTTTTACCGGCGCATAACTGTAAAAGTGACCAAAACCACCACCTAAATATGGCGCGCTGCCCATCAACCAAAATAACCAATTCAAGCATTCAGTTCGCTCTTTGTGAGTCTTAGGTAGAAATTCGTCAAATTTCTCAGCCAGATAGAGGAGAATCGCACCGGATTCAAAGACACGCGTAGGCTCAACGGTTGAATGGTCTGCCAAGACAGGGATCTTTGAATTTGGGTTTAGTTCTACAAAGCCACTCCCGAACTGACCTCCTTCAGTAATATTAATCAAATAAGCATCGTACTCTGCACCCACATGGCCGAGTGCGAGAAGCTCTTCAAGCATAATGGTGATTTTTACGCCATTAGGTGTTGCCATCGAGTACAACTGCAATGGGTGTTTGCCAATAGGTAATTCTTGCTCATGGGTGGGCCCAGCCATGGGCCGGTTGATTTTAGCAAAAGTCCCACCATTTTCTGATTCCCATTTCCAGATTTTCGGCGGAGTATATTCAATTGTTTCGGTCATGATCGTGGTCTGTGTTTATTTACTTTTGTTAGTCTTGATAGCCATTCGGATTTTGCGACTGCCAACGCCATAAGTCTCTCATCATGTCGTCAAGATTGTGTTCAGCGGTCCAATCTAATTCGCGTTCGCTCTTGCTCGTATCGGCGTAGCAACTGGCTATATCACCCGAACGCCTGGGGACGATTTTATAGCTTATAGTGTGACCGCTAGCGCGTTCAAAAGCTTGCACCATTTCCAACACCGAATAGCCCCGCCCAGTACCAATGTTATAGGCGCGACACCCATGTTTTTCGTTCAATGCTTTAAGCGCTTTGATGTGCGCATTTGCCAGATCAACAACGTGGATATAATCGCGCACCCCAGTACCATCTGGCGTATCATAATCATCACCGTACACCGATAAGCATTCGAGCCGACCGACCGCAACTTGAGAGACGAACGGCATTAAATTATTGGGGATACCATTTGGGTTCTCACCAATCTGACCACTAGAATGTGCTGCTACTGGATTAAAGTAACGCAGTATAGATACTTGCCAGTCAGGGTCAGATGAAGAAATATCTCTAGCGATATTTTCGATCATAAGCTTACTTTGACCATATGGATTGGTCGCATTCAGAGAGCTTGTCTCTGTGATTGGAACGGTACTGGGGTCCCCATAGACCGTGGCCGACGAACTAAACACAAAACGCTTGCAATCGAATTGATTCATTGCACGCAACAGCGTTAGCGCTCCTTGTACATTATTTTGATAATAGCGCAATGGCTGCTCTACCGACTCGCCAACGGCTTTGAGCCCGGCAAAATGAATTACTGCCTCAAATTGATGTTTCTCGAAGACTTTTTGCAGTGCGCTTTCATCACGAAC
>CAYQVT010000231.1:0-3227 GCA_964420885.1 uncultured Gammaproteobacteria bacterium | reverse complement strand
CGTTGACAACCTCCAAATCAGCGCCGGTGATTTGTTTAATTCGGCGAATGGATTCAGTATGACTATTGCAAAAATTATCCAGCACCACGACCTCGAATTGTTGCTCTAACAATGACACAACTGTATGGCTACCTATGTAACCGGCGCCGCCAGTTACCAGAATTTTATTGAAAGATTGTTGCATCTAACCGCCTTGGCAAATGTAGTTGTGTAATTTTGTGTATGCTAAAATTGGTAATCTAACCTAGCATTAAACTCAGGTTAGCAATACTCATGAATCGGATCATAACAGCTTAGCTGAATAGCAAACAAATTGGCTCTGTGCGCAGCTTAGCTAAGCACACTGTTTACCGATTAAACTTTCTCGATTAGCGACATCAGCAGGCCAACATTTCATTACAAGCATAGACAAATGTACCAGCTATATCGAGACAAACCTTTTTTAATACTGACCATGGTACTGGCCAATGTAGCGTTAACTGCATGGTGCTTAAATTTGGACCCTGTTATCAACAACGACGGGGTTACTTATCTATATCTGGCTCAAACAATGCTCGACGGTAATTGGTCAGCCGCATTTGAAACCTATAGCTGGCCCTATTATTCTGCCTTCATTGCAGCCACCTCAAAAATTAGTTTTCTGAACGTCGAACACGCGGCATTTGTGCTCAATACGTTTCTGGCGATATCGCTCAGTATTGCCTTTGTTTGTATCGTCAGCGAGCTATCGAATAACAATCATCGGATCATTTTGATTTCAATGTTTATTATTCTATTGTTTCCAAGCATCACAAAATATCGCTCGTTCATAATCAGAGATTATGGTTACCTGAGTTGTTATCTATGGTCTTTGTATTTCATTTTTAGATTTTGCAATACCCTGGATAAGCGTCACTTAATTGGCTGGCTGTCATTCGCTGCGTTAAGTTGTTTATTTCGTTTTGAGGGCATCGCATTTTTATTAATAGCGCCCTATTTCCTAATTGTGTTTACCGCCACCCAAATGCCTCACCGGCGTTTGATACTGATGTCTCTATCGACGGTGCTGATTGCCGTTTCAATTGGCCTTACCTTTTGGTATATCAACGACAAGTACGCCAGTTTGATAGAAATAGCGCGCGATTCTGGCCAAGACGTTCGTAATGCTTTTGATCTATTCCTCATCAATACCCAAGAAAAGTTGGGTGATCAGACACTCACACCGTGGCGCTATATTGGCATTTTCTTTTCAAATTTAGGAGCCATTGCCTATGAGCTCATTCGCCGTATGGCGGTGTTCTACTTTATTTTCGCCGTCTACGCTTTTTATAAAAACATAGGTTTTCGAAACGCGATGGATAAACGGGTTTGGCTTGTCTATGTAGTGCTGAATGTGGCTCTGCTGATTGCCTTCAGTTTATTCAATAATTTTCTGGTGAGTCGCTATACCATGGCCTCCGCTCTTACCTTGTTATTGCTTACACCATTCGTAATTGATCGCATGCTAGCGGGCTTCAACGCTTTCACATTACCGAGGAGAAGCGCTGTAATTGCGGCAATTTTATTGTTGGTACTGGCATCTATTGAAGGCTTAGATGTAAGAACCAATAAAACCCACATTAAAGAGTCGGGGCTGTGGGTAAAAAACCAATTGCCGGACAATTCGAATATTTTTAGTAATGACCCCTTATTGATTTATTACGCAGGGTATAGCTCACTCGGAATTTCAAATGGTGCCTATACAAATGTGCAACTGAAAGACTATATAGACAATAACTATATTAATACCTTCGACTACGTCGCGCTTTCGATGAAACCAGAAAACTATTATGAAGACCTTGCTCGCCAAACATTGTGGTATAACCACGGCCCCCCAATAAAAATGGTTAACGGTAATGGCGAACGGCGAGTGTTTATTTTTGAAATTCGCGATAAAGAGGGCGTATGACAAGTCGACGTAAGGTGCTGCGCTATTTAGGCATTTCCACTGCGAGTCTTGGGAGCTTAGGTTTATTCACCTATAGTTATAATCGTGGTATACGTTTGCCTACCCTGCACTGGGACCCTCTTCCTCTAGACACCCAATTTAGGATTATTGGTGCGCAGTCGGCCATCGGTCACGATCTAATTCAAACACCCAACGCCAGAGTTCTGGACGGGACAATCAATGGTAGTTTTAGAGCCTTTGCACCGGAACCACTGCTCAAGCTAATTTGCGATGGCCCTTGTAGCTTGACTATTTCTATATCGAATATCTCTCCCGAAGCAATACTGAATGCTTCTCACGAAAATATTATTCTGAAGGAAACCTCAAACAAAACAAATCGAACCGTTACTATAGAAACAACGGCCAGCGCCCAGATATCGTTGCAATGGCGGTTACCTGAATGGGGTACTTATACTTTCGCATCTATAGGAGACACTGGCGGTGACAAAGAGCTGCTTTGGTGTATCGAACGGGCCCATGCTCTGGGAGCAAAGTTTCTACTACACCTCGGTGATTTCAACTATCAAGACACAGACTATCGACGTTCGATTGAGGCATTCAACCAAGCACCTCTGCCCGTTTACGTCAGTATCGGCAATCATGATTTTCATGACGATGGCGCTATTTACCCACAATTCCTGCGAGAAATAGGGCCGTTAAACAACGTATTTAGTATTGGTAAAACGCGTTTTGTAAACATTGATACCGCGGCGAATGTGTTGCCTTACGGTGCGGGCCAACGAGGCGATATGTTCAACCATATGGAACTCGATAATAATTACACCGAAACAGTGGCGTTTACCCATTGTCCGCTGTTTGATCCGGTGGCAGAACGTCATCACGATATGGGCAGTGCCGGAGAACGAGATTGGCTAATTAAGGCTCTTAAACGAGTAAATGCAAAAACGTTGTTAAGCGGACACATTCATATTTATCACCGCGGCGACTTTAACGGCATCGACAATATTATTGCCGGACAAGGTCTCGGACACCAAGATTTATTAATTAACGGAGATGCGTCGAAAATGGTACTCGGTCATGTAGATGACTCGGGCGCCGTGCGCTTTACCGCAGAGCCATTAGCAATGCCCATGGAAGCACATTGTCACCCAAGAATAGACCCTGTAAAAGACAGTCTCCGCGATAGCGAACATCAGGAAATTCTCGAAGTACTCACTCGGGCCTGTAACACTGAATAAGGTCTAGATAGTCGGCCCTGAAGAACGCATATCTCATTGATTTTAATGAATTAAGTTCGGTT
>CAYQVT010000230.1:0-6076 GCA_964420885.1 uncultured Gammaproteobacteria bacterium | reverse complement strand
GCTCTGCAACGGTACCCGCAAAATAAAACGGTCGATATATAATTGTCGCTTCTACATCCGCAGCGTTTCTGCTTCGGTTTGACCTCAAAGAAATCCACTTATTATTGTTTAGTTGTAGTCAATTATAATGAGCAAATGTCATGATAAATCTCCTTTACTACCATTTAAAGAGAACTACCATGAACGAAATCAACTATAAACTGTTACAACAAGTACACCAATTAAGACCGACTATTCGCACTAAGGTGATCGGAGTCGGCAGCTATCTTCCTGAACAACGAGTCACTTCAGACGAGATAATGCAAGATATCGAAACCGAGAAAAAGTACGGTCTTCCACATAATTGGATGTCTCAGGGGATGGGAATAATCGAACGTAGAATGGTTTCTGACAACCAAAATCCGTCCGAACTTGCTATACGAGCGGCACAAAACGCACTAGAGAACTGCCCAAATATCAGACCAGAACAGATTGACGCAGTTATCTTTTGTGGCATAGAAAGAGACATGCCAGAGCCAGCTACGGCTCATTACATCCAACATTCGTTAGGGTTAAACGCACCGCACGTCTTCGATATCGCAAACGCTTGTCTCGGCTTTTTCGAAGGACTAAAAATCGCCAACAGCTTAATTGAATCAGGCGCAGTTAGATATGCACTAATTGTTACCGGAGAAGTGAGCACTAAAGTGGCTAGGCTCGTTGCTCATCAACTGAAACAAGGCATGTCTGTTCAAGAAGCAAAGCATCTTTGGGGGATTCTTTCTGTTGGCGACGCTGGAGGCGCGATACTCGTGGGCCGCTCATCAAATGGTCAATCGGGGTTTATAAAATTTAACCAAATTAGTAAGAGTCAGTATTCAGGTCTATGCCACTATCGTTGGAGGAAAAATGGGGAAGTTAAAGCTCATATGAACATGGCTCAGATTGTAGCTCGGGGACTCAAACTCAATAAGGAAGTTTACCGAGAAACCTTAGACGAATTAGGGTGGAAAAGGTTTGACTGGGCTATCGCACATCAAACTGGCAAAACAGCATTTAAGCATGCGATGGCTCTCCACGGTGTTGAAAGTAAAAAAATAATTATGACGTACCCGAAACTAGGAAATATTACAACAGCAACTCTACCTATTAGCTTTCAAAAACTCATCGCATCTGGTAGCCTAAAAATTGGCGACAAAGTTGGCGGACTATTTGCTGGTTCTGGTCTCGTCGCAGGCCAATTTGGATATGTTGCATAATTATAGGAGTAGCTAGGTTCGATGAGTATTTATTTTGTTCCGGCGTTAATTGCCTTGTTTTTCAAGCTTTTTGTTTTGGCTTATGTGTTACGAGGCGGAAGAGTCTCGGTAGTATTTTTGTCGCTGATAGTCGTTTTCGCGACGCATAATGCCATTGAAGTACTGGGTTATTTTAATTACGTTAATGCCGAAACAGCTAGCTTGTTCTTTCGTTTATATTACGTAGCTACCATCTTCGTAATTTTATACATGCTTTTACACGGACTTTCAGTAAGCAGACTTGAGAACAAGGTTTCCGTTAGTTCAGCTGTAGTCGTATCAATGGTTCTTGCTGGACTTATCTTGTTCTCCGACTTGATCGTTGCGGGTCAATATTCGATTGGCTACACTGTGTCCGCAATAAAGGGTCCGCAATATTGGTTATTTGCATTCTATATACTCATCACCTTATCCATTGGTTTTATCGTTACATTTTATGGGCAACGAAATGCGAAATCTAAAATCGATTCGGTTCGCTGTCTCCACAGTTTGTTCGCGCTAGCACCCATGACGTTAGTTTGTGCGCTAGCTATGATCTTTAAAATTATGGGAATAGACATTAACGCTACTGGACTTATCCCCATCGCAACAGCACTTTTTCTAGCAATAGTGTTGAAAACGGAATCAAGACACAAACTATCAGACCTGAGGCGTTTAATGCCATTGTCCTCCGAGAGACAAACAACGGACAATCTTATGGACCTTCTCGATAATTACATTCAAAACAGCAATCAAAACAATGTATATAAAGAGCTACAAGCCGGAATTGAGAAAGAAATCATTCTTTACAGCCTTAAGAAATGTAATAGTAATATCACTAACACCGCTAAAATGATGGGCTTAAAAAACCGCAGCACTTTGTATTCTATGATGAACCGACACGATGTGAACCTAAAGGAACTAAAGCATCGCAGAATTGGTAAAAGTAGTTAAGTTTTAAATTGATATTATTCTTTTGCAGAAATTGCAGCGTAAAACTGCGCCAACTAGGCCTAGATGCGACGCACCGTCATTAGCTGGCTTCACATGTTTTCTTTGCAAGATAGATAGAATTCGACCGCCTACTTTGGTTGGCGTGTGCTCACTTTCTATGAACATTTTATTTTGTGGTTCTATTAATGTTGATATTTTGAAAAATGTTCTAACGTAAGTATTGAGCTAAGATACAACTATTCATTGTTTTGACCGACATCTTAGGGGTAATAAGTCAACTAATTCTTCTCATTTGACCGGTATTTTACGTTCTGTTTTGATGATCCACATTCAAGTTACTGGTTTTTTTTACGATTACCTTTTTTTTTGCTTCCCAAATGCAAGCCTCCAAGTAAATAAGTACACCTCACGACAAACTAGACGAGTTTTCAGTAAAATTTATCAATAATCTTTATTAAAGTTATAAATTAGCATTATTTATTAAAAAATCGATATTAATACTCAAAATAGAAGCGGTGTCGAAATTATGACACTCGTAAGCAATTGTATTTTAGGAGGAAAACATCAATTACGAAAAATAGACATTTGCACGCAATTAATCCTCAGGGTAAAAATAGAGTATCTAAGATCAAGTTGTAATACTGACAGAATAGTCAGATAAGACGCGATAACTACAACGAATTATTCATTAGGATTTTTCGTAAATTAAAGCAACTTTGATGGAAGATAGGAAATAAGCTCCTGAAGATCCTTTTCAAGAGCTATTCCGATAGGTAGTAGGCCTTATTTGGCCTTACCTACCACCTCATATCAATTGAGATAGTGATCTCAAGAATGAGGAAGCCCAAGTTTGCCGCAAATGGGGTTGGATTCATTACAGGCAAAACTAGGTTACATATGTTGGGTAGAACATATGCCTGTTAAAGATAGCATACCTAGTAACAGAGGTGTGCTATCTTTTTGTGCTCTAAGTGAAAAAAATGAACCGCACTTGCTAATCCTTATTCTTATTGAGGTTTTACAAATACGGTGAATCGGCTTTTTTATATTCATTTAGCCCATTTCCTCGATTCCTTAATAAATATCCCTAATCGTTATAGCCTATTGCTGACATACGCATTGCAGTGAAATATGTTCGCATCTGATCAAAATTTTTTTTACCTCAAGTCTTGCAGGAATGTCGCTGTGTGCCCTCTTACATGTCAAAATTCCTAAGGAAATACTCACAGCTGAGAGAAATTAGTTTTGGTGCCCTGGATGGGCCTTAATACGAGGATTCTCGGCCGCCAATCTCTTGAGCCTTTTTAATGATTCTGCTCCCTGTACTGTATCAAGCGAGTATGATCCTGGTCCGACAACGTTATCCCACCCCCAGCGTGTGTGACTCACGTCGCCCAAAATCAACTGATGGCCATTGGTACTACGCACTAGGTATGCGGTTGTTCCAGGAGTATGCCCAGGCGACGAAATGGCCCATAACGACCCATCACCAAATACGTCTATTAAGCCCTCATCACCATATTGCCATTCTTGTAACTCGGAAATATTCGCTATTAAACGGTTTGTAGTTCCTCGGGTTACAGCGTGTTGTAGCGATTTAGAGCTGGCGTCGCCGGGGCCAATATAAACTGGCACTCGGCTATCGATGTCTCCGATACCCATTATGTGATCCATATGAACATGCGTTAAAAGCACGCCTTGAATACCTTGAAACTGATCAACTAATGTTTCGGTTGTCATAGATACCTTCAAGGCACCTAAGTTCATAGCTTTCTTGACAATAAAAGAAAATTGGGAGTTATCTTCAATATTTTCAAGGTCTTGCGATACTCCAGAATCGATCAAGTACGTACCGAACTGTGGGTGCTGCAATGTGTATACAAACAATTCAATAGTTTCTTGACGGTCTTCAAGATTCGCCGAAACTGCTTTCGGATGCTTTAAGTTCAGCAAACCAGAAAGGGGCACAGCCCAGGTGGCAGCGACATGCTTCTGAAATTTGATTGGCCCATTGAGGTTTACTACAGACAAAAACTCTGTACGAGTACTCTGGGTGCCTAACTTAGCGGGCACCGTTTGGACACTTGTAGCGGAGCATGACACTAATAATAAGGAGGTTATCAATGTAAATAATGGAATCAAGAACTTCATTTTTGTTTCGTATTAAGAGATAGGTGAGTTCATTATCAACCATGCATATAATGATGTAAATTAACTAAATTTGCATAAAACCATACAATTATGAATAACAATTCTCGATTTTCATGGGAAGACGCAAGAATATTTTTGTGTGTTGCTGAACACAAAAGCTTTACCGCTGCAGCAAAAGTACTCAAAATCGGTCAACCAACCGTAAGCCGGCGTATTCAAGCCCTAGAGGAACAGTTCGAAACTCAACTCTTTATTCGCGGCAAGTATGGAGCGCAAGCAACTCCCTATGCCTCTTCCCTAATTCCTGCGGCGCAACAAATGTCGAAGTGGGCACTCGAGTTCAGACGATTGGCAAACCGCAACGAAAACTTAGTTTCAGGAACCGTCACTATCGCCGCCCCACCCGGAATCGCAGTTGAAGAACTGGCTCCATTCGCGGCCAATTTCAAGCATCAAGAGCCCTCAATTCAACTAGAAATCTTGTCCTCTATCGACTATGTTGATTTAAGCCGTGGTTCGGCGGATATTGCAATTCGAACTCAGGCTCCGCTCGACTCTGGACTTATCTCTTTACATAAATCCAACGTCAGAACCGCCGTGATGGCATCAAGTGATTACGTAGATCGGCTCGTCAAACCCTACTCCATAGAAGACTTAGATTGGGTTACGTGGGGAGGTCGCTATAACATTTTAGAGCCTCGAGTAACGCTCGAAAAATTAATTCCAAATTTTTCACCAAGCTTTAGTAGCGACGATTATTTAGTTATTAAGGCGGCTCTAGAAGCAGGTGCTGGTGCATCTATTATTAGCACGCCATTAGGTTTCTCAAATTCAAACTTAGTGGAGCTCGATATTGAACTAAACCTACCCTTCACAGAGTTTCATATCGTCTGTAGCAAGAGCGTGCAACAGATACCTAGGGTGCGAAGAGTAATTAATGCACTAATAGAGGCCATCGAATCCTCCCAAATTTCAAACTGAGATGGGGATTTAAAACTAATATCGCCTTGAAACCACCTCTTATTGTGCCTATAAGATATTGATAAATAAATATAACTTGGCATTATTTTTGGAATAATGCTTACTAATTTTTGGACAAAAACACTGTGGTTCTCATTCTATGCGAACGCATTGATAACAAGCGTTTTATTACGCCCTCTTTCTTACGATTTACATTTTCAATCGTGAGTATCTATTTTTTCAATCGATATTGGCACTTTAATAAATAAAATTGCTTTATAGTGTATCCATTGCAGCGATTGATGATTAACGAAAATACCGTGCAGTCTTATTTTTAGCGAATCACTACAAAACGATTACTGGACAGCTTGGTTTCGGTTATTCGCTTTATTCCATCAGGCAATGCAGACAGTCGGCCAAAACCAAAACAGAATTTAGCCGCAAAAAACTACAAAACCACACGAAGGAACAATTATGAACATAGCAAAAATGTTGACCGGCGCGACTCTCGCAGCGTTGGTTTCAGTTTCAATGCAGCCAATATCAGCCGCTGAAATAAGTAAGCCTAAAGGCGCCGTTGGGAGCGGCCACACCAAAGCCGGTGAGGCCAAGCCAAATCAATTCTGGTGGCCCGATCAATTAAATTTGTCAGCCCTGCGGGATCATGATTCGAGATCAAATCCTCTTGGTGAGGGTTTTGATTACGCCACAGCATTCGAAAGTTTGGATCTGGAAGCTGCGAAAAAAGACATCGA
>CAYQVT010000229.1:232-6104 GCA_964420885.1 uncultured Gammaproteobacteria bacterium | reverse complement strand
TCAACATCGGCGAATCGTTCATCGCCTGTATTTTGATTTTTTTCCAAAATTGATTTAACGCGAGTCATTAAGGACGGTTTTTCAGGTTCATCGGTAGATTCTTCGAACTCTAAGTTTTCGACTTCACTGTATGCAGAAAATGTATTTTTAGTGATCTTATCGGCGTCAGAAAAATTGTCGGAATTCTGCTGACTCAATTGAATCATTTCAGTGCCAGTGCTGGCGGGTGTGTCGGTTACAGCCAATCCAACTAAATAAGCCTCACCTGTACCCGCAAAGTCAGGGTCCATCTCTATCGACGAGTAAACTTTTTGACGGTCTTTGTTCATTTTTACCAAGTCAGCCGTTGGACTTAGCCTAGCGAGCAATGTTTTTTTGCCTTGTGAGTTAGTTCCAGTTTTAACAAACTTTACGTCGCCTAAAGCCTTGAAAATGCTCTCAGGTAAAATCGAGCGGAAGTGTTCTAGCCAAATTCGCGCGCCGTATTTTTCAGGGCTGTAATTAGCGGCCATTTGATCAATCTGAGTGGCGGTAATGTTGCGACCGTCAATGGTTGGGCCTTCGGTTGCTACTCTAAGATATTTCGATAGTAATACGGTCATTTTTGTGCGCTTTTCTGGTCAGTTAGTGGCATGTCTGTATATTTGGTTTTGATCATTAGCTAGCCATTTAATGCAATCAATCTGTTTTGGTGTGGTTGTAAGTGCAACCACACCAAAAGCAAATTATCCGTAGTTTAGCTGTGCGTATCATCGCGCTATGAACCCAGCCGCCGCGAATGAACAAGCCCGCCAAATGTATTGGTCAGGCTACAAGCTTCGAGAGATCGAAGAGGCTGTTGGCATTCCTTATGCGACGTTATACAGCCGTAAAAGGTCCGAAAAATGGGACGAAGCAAGCGTCGCAACAAAGGTCGCAGCGGCACTTGATGCGCGTGTAATTCAGTTAATTGCGAAGGAAAATAAAACGCCGGATGACTTGAAAGAAATGGAAACTTTAATGCGCAGTCTTGAAAGAACTGCGCGTATTAATAAGTTTGAAAACGGTGGCAACGAAACCGACTTAAACCCAAAAACCAAGAAGCGAAATGAGGGGCGTAAGGCAAAAAAATTAAAAGGAAACTACCTAAACGAAGAACAGGTTGAAGCTCTAAAGAAAGCGTTTCATAGAGACCTTTTCGCTTATCAAAAAAACTGGTGGGCTGCTCGCCTACATAGAATAAGAAACATTTTAAAATCTCGGCAAATTGGTGCAACCTGGTACTTTGCTCGAGAAGCCATATTTGATGCTGTAACCAACGGCAATAATCAAATATTTCTGTCGGCGTCGAAGGCTCAAGCACATGTTTTCAGAGAATACATTATTCAATTTGTACTTGATGAGACGGGTGTGCAATTGACCGGCGACCCGATAAAACTATGGAACGGGGCGACACTGTATTTCTTGGGCACCAACTCAAAGACAGCGCAAAGTTATCACGGCAATCTGTATTTTGACGAGTATTTTTGGGTGCACAAATTTAAGGAGCTTCGTAAGGTGGCCAGCGGCATGGCCATGCATTCAAAATGGAGACAAACTTATATTTCAACCCCTTCGACGCTGGCGCACGAAGCGTACCCATTTTGGACAGGTTCGCAATTCAACAAAGGCAAGAAAAACAAAGATAAGGTCGAATTCGATCTTAGCCATGCCACTTTGAAAGATGGTCAAATTGGTGCCGATGGCCAGTGGCGAAATATAGTCACTATCGAAGATGCGGTTGTTGGCGGTTGTAACCTGTTCGACCTAGATGCATTGAAACTTGAGTACAACGATGAGGAGTTCAAGAACTTGTTGATGTGTCAATTTATCGACGATGGTGATGCGGTATTCAAGTTTAGTGAACTGCAAAAATGCATGGTGGATAGCTGGGAGCAATGGACGGATTTCTCTCCGTTTTCTCGCAGGCCATTGGGGGACCTTCCTGTTTGGGTTGGTTATGACCCATCGCGAACACGCGACAATGCGAGCTTGGTAATCATTGCACCGCCAGTTGTACCAGGTGGCAAATTCAGGATAGTAGAAAAGCATTCTTGGTCCAACATGGATTTCGACACTCAAGCTAGAAAGATAAAAGCAACAACGCAAGCGTACAACGTGCAGCACATGGCTATTGATGTATCAGGTATTGGATATGGTGTTTATGAACTGGTTAGAAAGTTCTTCCCGCACGTTAAGAAACTCACTTATTCGGTTGAGTTAAAAACTCAAATGGTCTTAAAGGCCAAACAATTAATTTCGCATGGACGCTTAGAGTTTGACCGCGGAGCTACGGAAATACCCATGGCGTTTATGACCATTCACAAAGCCGCCACTTCAACAGGTCGGCACATCACTTACCAAGCAACACGAACCAACGAAACAGGTCACGCCGATGTGGCGTGGGCAACTATGCATGCCTTGTTAAACGAGCCACTACAAGACATTGAATCAACCGGCAGTGGCCGACGAATTAGAATTATGGAATGTTGATATGACAACCGATAAAACCAAAAACTCAGAGCCTGTAACGTTTACATTTGGCGACTCTGAATCAATCTCGGGTGACCGGATAAGCGACTATATTCAAACTCTTCACAATGGGGAATACTACGAGCCGCCAATCAATATGAACGACCTGTACAAAATCTATCGCGGGTCTGTTTTCCATTCATCGGCAATCGGACTAAAGGCGAATATTCTACTTAGCACGCTAGAGCCAAATACAAAGATATCTAACACAGATTTCTTGCGTTTCACTTTAGAGTACTTAGTCTATGCAAACGGCTATCTAGAAAAAATTGACAACACATTCGGCCAGCCAATCCGTTACAAACCATCGCCAGCGATGCGAACGCGAAAGAAACTAAACGAGCGTTTTATATATTTAAAGCCTGGTGAAAAGAATCATGAGTTTGATAAAGATAAGATATTTCACCTCATGCAGCCTGACATAAAACAGGAAATTTATGGGGTGCCAGATTACATGGCATCCACGATATCAAGTGAGCTTAATAAAGAAGCCACACTTTTTCGGTTACGGTATTACCGAAACGGAACGCATGCCGGTTACATCATCTATATGACCGATGCGGCCTACAACGAAGATGATATTGAACAGTTACAAGAAAAGTTAAAGCAATCAAAAGGACCTGGTAACTTTAAAAACCTATTCGTCTATGCGCCCGATGGAAAGAAAGACGGCATTCAACTGATACCAATATCAGAGGTCGCCGCTAAGGATGAATTCACGCGAATCAAAGACACAAGCCGCGAAGATGAACTTGGCATGCATCGAGTGCCAGCACAATTGATTGGCGTTGTGCCAAAGAATACCGGTGGTTTCGGTGCAGTTGGTGCCGCAAGCGAAGTCTTTGCACGTAATGAAATCGTGCCATTGCAAGACCGTTTCAAAGAGGTGAACGAGTGGGCAGGCGAGGAACTATTCAAATTCAAATCTTATGAAATCAAAACCGACGAAGAGCCCAACCCTCAATAGAAGGCATTGATAAGAAGGAGACCGTTGGCAAGGATGCCGATTAGCAGCCGATACGGGCTGCTTTTTTTGTGCCAGCACCAAACAGCCACCCCCTGTACCCCTTCAAACTTGAGGTGTGAGAATTCGCGCTTTCCTCCACGCCACGCCTGCGGGCTTAATATGTGCCTTATTTTGACCATCAAAATGCCCTGATAAGGGCATGGTTACTGGACTTATACGCGAATACGTTACTAATATAGATTTTGAGAATGTTTGAAAAAAAAACATTCACCAAACTTTATAAGTGGCCTAATTTGAGCATATTCCGTACGATAATGTAGGCATAACGTCGGAAAAGGGTAACATGGGTAATGCTGTCGTTTTTCGATTATAAGTCATTGATTATAAACAACTAAAATATTACAAAAAAAGGTAACATAGAGGTAACATGAAAGGTAATATTTTTTAAGTTGTTGATTTTAAAGGATAAAATATTAGGTAAATATTACAAAAAAAAGGTAACACATATTACCTAAATATTACCTTTTTTTGTAATTATTAACTCTATATATATCAATGGCTTACGTCATAATATTACCTTTATTACTGATATTACTCTTTTCCGACGATATGCCTACTATTTTGAGCCTACTTAATATTGTAAGGCCAAAATATCAAAGTTGCGCCTCTGAAAACCCATTAATGCGTTGTCGCGATTAACTTGACCGTAGGCACATAACTGCTGTTTAATATTTATTGTACAATAATCAAGATGGCAATCTTACGACGACGATTTAATTACGCTTGGCAAACTTTTGAGCGATCTGGAGTAGGGGGCGACATTCCCGTTTTCCTTCGCTGTGGTAAAACCGTGAACGTTCGTTGGCTTGGTTTCATCGATGTTAATCATGCTAGGTGCATTCCGAATGCGCGGCCGGTTAGATTATTGGTTGATATGTTTACCGATTTAGATTCACCACTCGAGTGGCGAACATTGTCACCTGGTGAATTTGTGCAGGGCTGTTTAGTAGCCGACGGCGTGTTTGCGGTAGTTGAAACCAAGGTCAAGCTGGTACACACTGATGATTCTTAAAACTCGGCGCGGGAAACACTGAGGACTAAGATTATGGAATATCCAAAACGCAATTATATTTATGACGCTGTCGCCGTTTCTGCCTACGATGCTGATACCGTCAGGTTTGATATTGATAAAGGCTTTGGCGATTGGCGCCACAACGAACCAATGCGGTTGTACGGTATTGATGCTCCCGAGATGCGCGGTCTTGAAAAAGTCCAAGGCAAGATTGCACGCGATGCGCTTCGTAATCTAATTATTGGCAAAAAGGTTGTTGTCGAAACGTTTAAAGACAAGAAAGGAAAGTACGGCCGATATTTGGTTATCATTTACTTGCCCATGGATGACCGTTCAACGTTAAACGTGAATGATTGGTTGGTTTCTAATGGTTATGCGGTCCAAGCTACCTATTGAGCTATTATGTTATCCCATTCACATCGGTAAGGGCTGAATTTTCAAAGCTATCGTCGTTGTAAATAGCTCCTGAAAAGTCTGTTTCAATGATTATTGTTTTAGCAAATAGCGCGTCTCGACAATTAGCTCCAGTAAAGTCACAGCATATCAAGGATGCATTTGAAAAAGTTGCGTTTTCACAGTTAGCCTTAGAAAAAATCTCATCGGATAATACTGCGTTTGAGAAGTCCACGTTTATACATACAGCTTTTTCGAAATTTGACCCCCTTAGATATGCAGAGGTTAAATTTGCGTGTACAAAACGAGCAGAACCAAAATCGTTCAGCTCGCCGCTAAGGCCTTCGCAATTTGAATCTTCAAAATTAGTATGTCTAAAATTTGAGGCGACAAAATCGCAAAATGATAAGTCGGCTTCTCTGAAATTTGAATAACTAAATTCACCATCAAATTTATAGCTTCTTAGGTAGCATTCTGACAAATCAATACTTAAATGGTAGTTTTCTTCAGACGCTCGGCCCAAAACGTGCAGAATAGCTTGTATTACTTCGCTAGGCCGGTGGCGGTCTTCGTTCTCGGGTCTAATCGCATGGTTTCTAACATATGCCATAAGAACCTGCATTATTTGTGGACGCAAGTCACTCGATCCTTTAGCAACCTGTTCTAGCCCGTATATTCCACCTACTTTTATTGCGTCGCTATCGTTTCCCAGTTGATCTATCGACTTGACGTATTGGTCTACTATTAGCGATGATCTCGCTATGTTCAGTTGTAAAGATGCCGTTTCTGCTGTTTTTTGTGACGCATCAGATGACTTTTTCATCGCCTTGTCACGCTGTCGCAAGAAGTAGATACCTACTGCTCCAAATACTCCAACCGCTAGATAATAG
>CAYQVT010000229.1:0-222 GCA_964420885.1 uncultured Gammaproteobacteria bacterium | reverse complement strand
ACGCTTGCAACGCCTTATTGTGTTCGTTTAACTCGGCTAACAACCAAGATAATACTTCCATTCTGATATTCCTTTATTCATTACCTTTTAATGCCTAGTATAGCGCATTAAAGATTGTTTTAAGAAAGTTAGGGAGTATTCTCGGTTCACGATAAGTTCGGCAATAGCGCAGGCATATTTCCATTTTCATAAGCGTCTTTTATTTGTGGCAACATGAATTGA
>CAYQVT010000228.1:0-6157 GCA_964420885.1 uncultured Gammaproteobacteria bacterium | reverse complement strand
GGCGAATCTATCGCCAAGTTATTGGCTGAGCAGGGCGCGCACACCATTGTTTCCAGCCGGCGAGTAGAGTCTTGTGATCAAGTGGTGGCGGACATACAAGCCGCTGGAGGGTCTGCTGAAACCATGGCCTGCCATATAGGTGATATGGATAACATTTCTGACACCTTTACCAAGATCAAAGAAAAGCACGGGAAGTTAGATGTGTTGGTTAACAATGCGGCGACCAACCCATATTTTGGCCATATTTTGGATACCGATTTGGGTGCTTACAATAAGACCGTCGATGTGAATGTACGAGGGTACTTCTTTATGTCCATCGAGGGTGGTAAGTTGATGCGTGAAAATGGCGGCGGCTCAATTATTAACACCGCTTCGATAAATGGCTTGCAACCAGGTTATCAACAAGGAATCTATTCGATCACCAAAGCGGCGGTTATTAATATGACCAAGTCGTTTGCCAAAGAATGCGCGCAATTTAACATTCGCGTAAATGCTTTGTTACCTGGCTTAACAAAGACTAAATTTGCAGGCGCGCTGTTTGACAACGAAAATATGCATAAGGCGGCAATGGCGACCATTCCAATGCGGCGCCATGCTGAGCCTGATGAAATGGCCGGAACCGTACTTTATCTTGCCTCCGATGCGAGCAGTTATACCACTGGTGAATGCATTGTCGTCGATGGGGGTTTCACAATCTAATGCGCACTCGGCTCTATATACTAGGTATTGGTATAAGCTTGGCTTTAGCCTATCTTTTTGCGTGGCCAGTGGATATAAAACCGCAGAGCTGGAATGCCCCGACAAATTTGGGGTATGTAGGGGACTTTAAGGTTAATCAAAAGCTCGAATCGTTCGAACGTCTCGGGATGGGGGATTTAAGTGGTCCGGAAGCTGCGGTGCAAAGCCCAGATGGAAGTTTGATCGCGGCGACTCACGAAGGCTGGCTAGTGCGGTGGGATGTAGGTCAAACCGAAGCATCTCCATTTATTAATGTAGGTGGCCGGCCACTCGGAATAGACTTTGATGCGGCTGGTAATTTGTGGATTGCAAATGCCTACATTGGCCTCATGAAACTGAGCCCTCTAGGTGAACTCACGACGGTTGTTACGGAGGTTGACGGTGTCGCGGTACGCTACGCCGATGATCTTGCGGTGGCGCCTAATGGCAAGATTTATTTCAGTGACGCTTCAACTCGGTTTTCAGCGAAGGAGTATAATGGCACCTTAGCTGCGAGCCTGCTGGATCTCATGGAGCATAGCGATAACGGTCGTATTATTGAGTTCGACCCAGTCAGCGGAATTTCTAGAACAGTGATGGCCGACTTAACATTTGCCAACGGTGTGGCAGCAGACCCACAGGGGCGTTTTATTATTGTCGCTGAAACAGGTGAATACCGACTTTGGAAATATTGGATATCAGGTCCTAAGAACGGTGAAAGCGAGGTTATTATCGATAATCTTCCAGGGTTTCCGGATAACGTTCATATTGGTAAGAATGGGCGTTATTGGGTGGGTTTGACGACGCCGCGAGTTGAGGTGATTGATAATCTGTCGGCTGAGCCGTTTTGGCGTACTGTGATACAGCGATTACCGGAATTTATGCGACCAAAAATTTCACCGTATGGCATGGTATTAGCCGTCAATGAGAATGGTGAGGTTCTTGAAAATTTGCAAGCGCCTAATGGTATGGTATACGCGACAACCGGTGTGGCAGAAACCCGCGAGCATATCTATGTGACGAGTTTAACAGCGCCATTTCTAGCTCGTTATTTGAAAAGTGAACTGGGCATTCGATAGCATCTGAATGCTAGTTAAGTATCTGCCAATTCTGATAACCGGCGCGTCTTTTTTTATCGCGATTGCGATCCATTGGGTGTATAAAAAGTCATTGCTATTTCCTTCATTAATCGCGGCACTTTGTACCGCTGTAGTGTCAGCGATTGGGTTCAAATTCATAACCTTACCCGGGGCCGCAACAACGTCGTCGGGTAAAAACCTTCCGTTGGACGCGGTTGTCTTCGCATTTGGTTCTGGTTTTGTGCTCGCTGTGCTAGTTGGGTATTTGATGAAATATGCCCCTAATTTTCTAGGAAAGTAGTATTCAGTTCTGGCTATTAGTCAAACACTTTTATGAGGTTGACCTATGATTGAAATCCGACAAGCACAGAGACTCGATTTTGATCAAATTTGGCCGATTTTTAAAGAAGTTGTTTCAGCGGGGGATACCTATGCTTATGACGTAGATACTAATAAAGATGGAGCTTGGGAACTCTGGATGAATCAGCCGAGAAACACTTATGTTGCACTTGAAGGTGATCAAATCTTAGGCACTTATTACATAAAGACAAATCAAGCGGGTCCTGGACGACACGTTTGCAATTGCGGATACATGGTGAGCTCAATTGCAAGAGGCCGAGGTTTGGCAACAGCCATGTGTGAACACTCTCAGCGAGAAGCAAAAACACTGGGGTATAAGGCCATGCAATTCAATTTTGTTGCAACTTCAAACGAAAGCGCAATTCGTCTTTGGTTAAAGCTCGGCTTCGAACAAGTCGGCCGACTACCAAAGACCTTTAATCACCCTCATCTAGGCATGGTTGACGCATTGGTGATGCACAAATTTCTTTGATTAACAGAACCGTATTAGCAAACTAGTCGGATAACAAGGTGTAGCAAGGGGTGTACTCACCCGATAGCTTCATTCTGCGTTGTTCGACAAAGTCGCTCAATAGTGCGTCTAAGGAAGTCATTATTTCGGCGTCACCATCGAGTAAATAAGGCCCATGTCGTTGAATAGCTTCAATTCCGAACGGTTTTACGTTACCCGCAACAATTCCGGAAAACGCTCGTCTTAGGTTCGCGGCTAGGTTGGCTGAGTCTTGGTCTTTATTTAAATTTAGCGACGCCATGTTTTCATGCGTGGGATCAAACGCATGTTGGAACGGTTCTTCGATCGTGAGTGACCAGTTGTAGAAAAACGCATCATCTAGTTTACGCCTATTTTTATAAACTTTTTTCATCGATTTACGCATGTGCTTAGCTACTTCGATTGGGTCATCTATAATAATTTCGTATAATGACTGAGCTTCGGCCCCAATCGTTTTACCGATAAATTCGTCCATTTTTTCGAAGTAGGCCTTGCTAGCTTCGGGTCCGGTAAACACCACTGGTACAGAAATACCTCTATTCTTACTATTCAATAACACACCTAGAATATAGAGTATTTCTTCTGCCGTTCCAGCGCCTCCGGGGAACACTACGATGCCATGTCCAAGACGCACAAACGCTTCTAGACGTTTTTCGATATCGGGCATGATGATTAATTCATTGACCACCGCGTTAGGTGCCTCAGAAGCGATAATTCCGGGTTCGGTGATACCGATATAGCGGGCATTGTTTACGCGTTGCTTAGCGTGCGCAATGGCCGCACCTTTCATCGGGCCTTTCATCGCGCCAATGCCACAACCAGTACAAATGTCCATGCCCCTGAGGCCTAAGCGATATCCAACTTCTTTACTATAATCATACTCCAACTTGCTAATTGAGTGGCCTCCCCAACAAACCACGAGATTTGGCCGGCGGCGCGGCTTCAAAGAGTTAGCATTTCTCAGTGTTTTAAACACCATATCCGTAATAGATTCGTCATTTTTTTGCCAGATATCTACCTGATCTTGGAGGAACACAATGTCTCTTAAAACAGCAAATAAGTGGCTGCGTATACCTTCGATAATTTTACCGCCAACGAAGGCGTTTTGTGGGGCATTCGAAACTTTGAGCTTAACTCCGCGCGCAGAGCTGAGTAATTCAATCTTAAAATCGGCGTGTGCTGCAAGCAATTCGTGCCCGTCATCGCTATCGGCTCCGGTGCTGAGAACCGCGAGTGCACAATTACGAAAAATGTTAGCGTAAATACTGTTGCTAGAGTCCTGTAGACTGGCAATCTCGCTTTTTGATAAGACGTCTAAGTCGCCTTTTGGAGTGATAAGGGCGTCGACCATGGTGGCACCTATATTGGGTTTAAAACGAATGTAAAGTCCATAAAAAAGGCCGTCCTAAGACAGCCTTCTTATACGTTATTTAACTAAGTCTAACGTTCTGCAGCGGCTTTGCCAACCAATTGATTTACGACTTGGAACATTTGGCCTGTGCCGCCACTCAGTTGTTGGCTGGTAAGGTATTTGCCGTCAACAATCAATGAGGGCACGCCGTTTGCGCCCGATTGACGGGTGATTTTCTTCGCTGCGCGCATTTTATTGTTCACATCGAACGAATTAAAGGCAGACTTAACTTGTTCTTCAGTCTTGTCATACAACTTCAAAAATGCGACCAGTTGATTAATGTTGTTCATTTGCTTGCGTTTGACGTGAATTTCACTGAAGAATTGGTCATACGCATCTTCAGGAACGTCTAATGCCTGCATTGTGTAGAATGCCTGGCCATGGAATTCCCAACGAGCACTGAATAGGGCAGGGACTTTTTTAAACTCTGCGTTAGCTGGTATATTTTTCTTCCATTCTTTGAGCGCAGGTTCAAGAGCATAACAATGACTACAACCAAACCAGAACAGCTCGGCGACCTCAATTTTGTCACCCGTGGTAACGGTCATTTGCTCACGTACAGGCTTGTATTTAGTTGAGTCAACGGTTTGTGCGATTGTTTCACCTTGACATGCCATAAGAATGCTAGCGACTATGACGAAAGCGCTGGCGCGTAAACTTTGGCTGAATGGCGATGACAGTGTCGATGATGTGTGTTTCATAGAGTTCTCTAATTTAAAATGCGTATCGGTATAGCACGCTGTTGTTGCTATGAATAGTACTGGCAAGAATGTGCCACATTCATCATAGTGTGTATATATATTTTGCCTTAGCAAAGATTAACGTTAGCTTAACATTTCTGTAATCGACTAATAAGTCGCTGATAAAGATTATCAAATCCCCCATTACTCATTATTAGGATATTTGTTTTGCCAACCATTACTTCCAACAACCGACTTAGTTGTTCCAATAGTAATTCAGTATTGTCGAAGGTTTGTATAGACTCAGATTCGAGCTCATTAATGTCCCATTTTACATTGTCATCGGCGTAAATCAGTGCGTGATTGGCGTTTGACAGCGCGCCTTGTAGTAAATGCTTGTGAATTCCGCGTTTCATTGTGTTTGAGCGAGGTTCTAATATTGCGATGATATTGTCGCCACCCACGCTACTACGCAAGCCGCTTAGCGTTTCGGAGATAGCTGTAGGGTGATGAGCAAAGTCATCGTATATACGGATATTTGAATCGTCGAAAATAAGTTCCATGCGTCTCTTAACCGATTTGAACGACGCTAAGGACTTAACTGAATGAGCGATGGGTACACCAACGTGATGTGCCGCCGCAATCGCAGCGACCGCATTAGCCATATTATGGTCACCAATAAGAGGCCACTCAACTAAGTATTGTTTATCCTTGTACTCAAGGTTAAAACTAGAAGCATCGTCTTTCTCCTTGATGGCTCGCCAATCACTGGTGTCGGTATTGAAGCTCTTAAGTTCGCTCCAACAACCCATATCTAATACCTCATCCAGTTCGGGCGAATTTTGGTTGTAGACAATTTGACCGCCTTGAGGCACGGTTTTCAATAAATGGTTGAATTGAGTTTGAATAGCAGAGAGATTTGCGAAGATATCGGCGTGATCAAATTCTAAATTATTTAGAATGAGAGTCCGAGGTCGGTAATGAACGAATTTTGAACGTTTATCGCAAAACGCCGTATCGTATTCGTCGGCCTCGATTACAAAAAATGGAGTTGTTCCTAAGCGAGCAGATTCTCCGAAGTTTTCTGGCACCCCCCCAATTAGGTAACCTGGGTCTAGTGTATTTTCGTGCAGTATCCAAGCGAGCATGCTACTGGTGTCTTACCATGGGTGCCGGCCACCGCTAATACCCAGCGTCCCTGGAGTACATGTTCTCCTAGCCATTGTGCACCCGAGGTATACTTAAGCCCGCGATCTAGCACGAACTCTAACTCCGGGTTCCCTCTAGAGATTGTATTTCCAACCACTACCAAGTCAGTGTCTTGGGGAATGTTCGCTGCACGATACCCTTCACACAATTCGATTCCAAGCGACTCGAGTTGCGTACTCATCGGCGGGTAGGTGTTCGCATCGGAACCCGT
>CAYQVT010000227.1:3268-6239 GCA_964420885.1 uncultured Gammaproteobacteria bacterium | reverse complement strand
TTTCTAACACTCGGCAAAAGAATTGCCTAATCTTACCTCGATGTTGTTTTTATCTATTTCCAATAACTTCGAGCTTTGATTATAGAGGGCCCCTGAAAATACTATGCTATACAGAGAGCCTGCGCAAAAATCAAAGCCTGTTGAAATATCCAATTCTTTAACGAGTGTTCCACCTGCTGGCAAGATAACGAAATCGTCTTCGACAGGCGGAAGCCTCTTTATCATCATACCTTGATAGGCCAATATTTGACCGGTAGCCTTATCTACTACCGATAAGAAATCGCCGCTAATAGGGACTTCAAAAGGCGTATTCCAAGGTAGAAATTTGACTGCCTGTTCACGATTATTTGTTACTGATGACCGCAACACCACTTTGCCAGATAATAGAGCATCACCCACAACACTTAGTTCAAGCACAATACCTCGATTGTGTGAAACTGAATGATCAACTGTTTGCCCACACGCAGACATTGCGAACATAGCAGTAGCGATAATAAGTAAATGACCAAATAGCCTAGCTAACACACTAATTAGGCTGCGCAAAGGGATATATGATTCAACCTGTTGGCTCTTCGTCATCTAATATCTCGTTTTCTGCAGGCAATGAATCGTCATCGGACTCAGCCACTTTTTCAATACTAATAAGTTGTTCGTCGGCAGACACACCAATTACCTTGACACCTTGGGTATTTCGACCGATGACGGACACTTCTGAAACACGTGTCCTCACCAATGTACCTCCATTTGTAATCAACATTGCTTCGTCATCTTCTTCAACCAATATAGCTCCAACGGCATCCCCATTTCGCTCACTGGTTTGAATAGAGATCACGCCTTGGCCTCCTCGGCCTTGGGTGTTGTATTCAGATAACAAAGTACGCTTGCCAAAACCGTTTTCAGTCAGAGTCAAAACCGCAGACTCCTCATCATCAGCATCGCAAATGATCATTGCATTAACACGATGATCACCTGAGACCTTGATACCTCGGACACCTCGCGCGGTTCTTCCCATTTTTCGAACATCATCTTCGGCAAATCGAATTGCCTTACCTGAGGTGCTGAACAACATGACTTCTTGGTTGCCGTTGGTTAGATCAACTCCTACCAGTTCATTACCTTCAATTAAGTCCAAGGCAATAATTCCATTAGCGCGCGGTCGTGAGAAATCCATTAAGGAGGTTTTCTTAACCGTACCATCGCTCGTCGCCATGAATACGTGACTGCCTTCAGTGAATTCTTTGACGGCTAAGATCGCTGTTATGTGCTCATCGCCATCAAGAGGCAGTAGGTTAACAATCGGCTTGCCCTTAGCATTACGACCTGCTTGAGGAAGCTCATACACTTTGAGCCAATAAACCTTACCCTTGTCAGAAAAACAGAGAATAGTGTCGTGAGAATTCGCAACAAACATGCGTTCAACGAAGTCCGCGTCTTTTGTTTTGGTGGCACTTTTGCCTTTACCACCACGACGTTGTGCGCGGTAATCACTCAGTGGTTGAGATTTTGCATAGCCTTCGTGAGACAGTGTCACCACTAGATCTTCTTCGGCGATCATATCTTCAAGTGTAAGATCGAGCTTTTGATCTAGAATTTCGGTTCGACGTTGATCTCCGTATTCTTCACGAATAGCGATAAGTTCTTCACGGATAACCTCCATCAAACGATCAGTATTCTCCAAAATATTGATGAACTCGGCGATCTTTTCGAGAACCTCAGCATACTCTTCTCGTATCTTGTCTTGCTCCAGCCCAGTTAAACGGTGAAGCTGTAAATCTAAAATCGCCTTTGCTTGTTTTTCCGACAACTTATAAGAATCGCCGTGTAAGCCTAACTCTGGTGCTAAGCCCATAGGCTTACACGAGACATCTCCTGCGCGGGCAATCATATCGGCAACCACTCCGGGTTCCCAAGTTTTCTCTAGTAATTTCTCTCTGGCAATACCGGGACTCGCGGACTGTTTGATTAGCTCGATCATTTCGTCGATATTACTTAGCGCGATCGCAAGCCCTTCTAAGGTATGGGCTCGAGCACGAGCCTTTCTCAAATTATAAATCGTGCGGCGTGTGACAACTTCTCGGCGATGTTTAATGAACTCTTGAATGAGCTCTCTTAAATTAAATAAACGCGGCTGATTATCAATCAAGGCAACGGTGTTAATACCAAACACGGTTTGTAGCTGTGTTTGTTGAAACAACTTATTTAAAATGACCTCAGCAACTTCACCTCGGCGCACCGCAATAAACATGCGCATACCACTTTTGTCTGACTCATCCCGCAGCTCAGTGATACCATCTATTTTTTTTGATTTGACTAATTCCGCGATTTTTTCTAAGAGTCGAGCTTTGTTAACCATATAAGGCAGCTCAGTAACGATAATCGCTTGACGGCCCGTCGACTCATTTGTTTCGATATTGGTGCGCGCGCGCATATAAATTTTGCCGCGACCTGTGCGATACGCATCACGTATTCCTTTACTGCCATTAATAAAGCCTGAGGTAGGAAAATCAGGCCCAGGGATATACGTCATCAACTCATCGACCGTAATCTCCTCATTATCGACCATCGCCACACAGCCATTGATTACTTCGGTGAGGTTATGTGGTGGGATGTTCGTTGCCATTCCAACGGCAATACCAGACGAACCATTAACCAACAATGTCGGAATGCGAGTCGGCATCACCGACGGTTGCACTTCACTCTCATCGTAGTTAGGGTAGAAATCGACTGTTTCTTTATCAAGATCAGCAAGAATGGAATGCGCTATTTTCTCTAAACGAATTTCCGTATAACGCATCGCCGCTGGAGGATCGCCATCGACGGAGCCGAAATTCCCTTGTCCATCGACCAAAGGATATCGCATCGAAAAATCCTGCGCCAATCGCACAATCGTATCGTATACAGCTGTATCACCATGAGGATGATACTTACCAATCACATCACCAACGATACGAGCAGACTTTTTATAGGCTTT
>CAYQVT010000227.1:0-3258 GCA_964420885.1 uncultured Gammaproteobacteria bacterium | reverse complement strand
ATTGTAATCGTTATTAAGCATTGCCATAGCATACAACGCCCGGCGGTGCACCGGTTTTAAGCCATCGCGAACATCAGGCAGCGCACGACCGACAATCACGCTCATAGCGTAATCTAAGTACGATTGACGCATCTCCTGCTCTAGATTTGCAGGGATGGTTTCCTTAGCGAATTGATCGGTCATTGGATGGCTTTTCTTATCTATTTATAAACCATTAATGATAGCTGAAAGAGGCCCGTATTGCACATCTATATAACGATCACCAGAGCAAACAACCACCAGACTTAAATAACTTACAACACGCTCTACCGAGTTAAATACCTGCTGCTGCATTTATAAGAATAAGCCAATCCAAAACGGCAGTCGAATCAAGCGATTATCAGTATTGCTCATAGAACCACTTCCACGACCGTATTTCTCCCCAGCAGGCGAACTATGCAACGGCACGCAGTGAAATAAAGCATTCACACCATCGCCGCCATCGAATACAGCACAGCCGAACGATCGCAACCTTCTGACAAAAGTAAATAATACATATGAGCATTATGCTGACAATACTCTGGAATAACCAGGCTCGCTACTTTGCCACTCAACTCTAGTGGTTCGAACAACTTATGATAAATATCCCAAATAACTAAACGTTAATCAGTAATTTTTTGCGCATTCTCTAGCTAAGCCCAGAAAAAAGCCGCAATTGGCTCACCCAGTAAAAACGATGAGCCAATTTCTTGCCAAGTGCATTTATCAACTCGCCCACGAAAAAAAGCGGCTACGGTCAGTGCGCTTCTTACGAATAATTTCAGCTCGCTCGGCCAAATCTCCTCGGGTCACCAAAAGAGCACCGCCTTCGCCTAAACCCATATTCTTGGTTTCATGAAAACTATATGCACCCAAGTCGCCAATTGCACCTAATGCCCGGCCTCTATAGGTAGAAATCATTCCTTGAGCATCGTCTTCAACGACGGCAATATCATACTAAGAAGCTATTTCAACAATACGATCCATATCGCAAGCTACACCAGCGTAGTGCACAGGAATAATCGCCTTAGCTCATGGCGTAATCGCAACCTCAATCGACGCTTCACCAATACAGAGTGTATCTGAACGGATATCAACGAATACTGGCACTGCGCCGCACAACACAAATGCATTTGCGGTTGAGACAAAAGTGCACGATGGGAGCACCACTTCATCGCCAGGTTGAATGTCTAGTAAAATTGCAGGCATCTCTAGAGCTGTAGTACATGAGTGCGTTAGCAAGGCATTAGAGACATTCGTTTTCTACTCAAACCACTGACGACAGTACTTAGTAAACTGACCGTCACCTTTTACGTTTACAGGCATACTTAACCACTTTGCACCTGATTCAGTTTTGATCTTGTTACGGTTGCGCCAATCTCGCTTGGTATATTGCATGTCGTCATAAATAACGAATATATCGACTGACACGATTAAATCAAAACACCCTTTCCATGGTATGGAATTAGATTGGGAAATTGCTACCTTTTTATTCATCAACTTAATAAGAACACGCTTTTGTGCGGACAGTTAACAAAGTTTCAGTATTTTGGTTTGTGCAGACGCTGTCGAGTTGCCTTTGGCCTACCGCCATAACCTGCGGGCACAATCACTTCACCAGCAATCATATAATTTTCTGATAATTGCTTGCCTAAAATATTTAAAATTTCGTACGGTATTGAGCTCTTATGCTCATCACTGTCATGCAGATTAGAATTCAAACTATGCTCAGTAATTACCCATGCATGACTAATATCAATCTTATCTTGATGTTCTGCTATTCGTATCATAGCATTCTCAGCACTACCTATATATCCGCCGATCAACCAATAAGCGCCAGCAGGGCTGCCGCCAATAGAAAAAACTGAGCCTGGCGAGCGCCCAGATAAATCAATCACCGGTGTCCCAAGTGCAAATCTGTGGTCAAGCGCCAAACTATTTAGATCGTTATGATACTTCGCCGCCAGAGTATCAATAGTGATGCCAGTAAGAGAGCCACGTTCAACTAATGATGTACTTTCTGAACCCGCCCATGCGGCTTGTCGATAAGGGTTTGATAGGCCTTTATCAATACTAAGAACGCTAACCATAAACGAAAGCATCAGCAACCATGCACAACAGGCAATAAATGCATGATCAGTTCTAACAGTAGCTCTTAAAATTAACAACAATGCTAGAACGCCCAACGCACTATACATTGGCAATACATTAAAGTAGTTATTTGTAGTGCCCACAACAGAAGCATAGGCTAAAGCAAACATTAAAGTTGCAGTAAGCCAGATAAGAAAGCTAGGCCTGCCATAAACAGTAAAAAAAAGGCAAAGGCAAAACAAACCGCCCCATATTATTAAAAACAAATCTGAACGTGATACATTCTGAATCGGATTCGCAACAAGGCCCGATAAAATGCTAGCTAGGTAAAGTATACCAAGCAAAGAAAAGATAAGCCCGAGCCAAAGCCCGGATGCATCTAAACTGATTTGTTGCTCTCTCACTATATACGCAAGTAGCACAACTGCGAGCGGAATAGCCAAATAAGCTGCTCTGAAGTCACTCTGAAGTTTCCCATGCCAAAAGGTTTGGGATACGGAACCCCAGCCCTTTCCTATTGTAATTCTAGAGGCATCGAGCCCATCAAAGAGGCTTTGTACGAATACCAATAAAGAACCGTCTAATACTAAAGCAGCGACCAGCAATGAGACAAGCGATACAGCAATCGAAAGTAATAGGAATCTTTTTGATCGATTTCGAGTGTCGTAAGTACGTCTGTATAGCAAAATAAAAGTGAGCGCAATCAAAGCGACAAAAATTGCCGTACTCGGCTTAGCTAAAAAACTCAATGTGCCCCCAGCACCTAAAATCCAAGCCGCTAGTTTGAAATGACGGCCTTCATAACGAACTTGCAAAACCATAGACAGAGCAACGAGCAACATAGCAGAAAAATTTAGTAAATTATAATTCGGCGTAGGCAGCCAAGTAAGAAAAAACGTAACAATAGATGTAGCGCCTAGCAACGCAAATCCAAACATCACTAACTTTAACTTCAGACTAATGTTAGACCTCTGAGGTAATAACACTGCGTAAAATGCGATTACAGCGGGAATATAAATTTGTAAGAAACCGACAATCCTCATCGACTGAATATCACCATCGAAGAATCTAAAAAATGGGTGAAAAATTAGGCCAAAATTGGGAGTGTTAGAAATTCTGTGTCAATTCTTTAAATTACAGCATAATGAT
>CAYQVT010000226.1:2610-6251 GCA_964420885.1 uncultured Gammaproteobacteria bacterium | reverse complement strand
ATTGAAACGGTCCTACTTCACCCGATTGGGTGATTCTTCAGGGTCGACTAAATAGCTAAAGAATCGTCAATAGCGCCTTTGATAGGAATCAGTCCACCTTCATACCAAACAGAGACACTACTTGAGACGGTGTTAAGGAAATATTCGGTTCTTAGTGAGTTCTTTCTACCATCATCGAAACCGTGAACATCTTCAAAAAGACGAGCTATATCATTTTCACCAGAAACCAATGGTTTTAACCAATTTTCAGCAGAAACAACAATGTTCCAAAGATCAAATTTGTCAATCGAACAATCATGACCAGACTCTACTTTAATTTGATCCGCCATTGCTAAATTTGTATCCTCTTGCGACGGATTCTGATTAGCCCAATATATCTCTGGATTCCTCTTAACAACGTCAACTGCTTTTAACGCAGTAACTTCTATATCTTTGTTATTCATAAAGCCGGAAACAATATAGCTCGCGCTCAAACTAGTGCACTAACGGTCAAACTTTCGTCCTTGATAAGACAAGACTTTACATATATCTCGGTTTATATGGTTAAGTGTACCCAGAAATTTCGATGCATAATACTCACCTAGCAATGGGGTTTTAAACTCGAGCAGATGTTTCTCGTTGGAGTAATTATATTCGGTCGTACCTTGTTCGCCTAAACACTCATTGATTAAAGTAACAAGATGATCACATTTCTTTTTATCAATAGGCTCATCAAAAAAAACTACGTGCCATATAGAACTTTCTAACTCTTCTCTCTCATAAAGTTCTTCTCTGGTTAGTTTATTCACGCTATCAAGCTTACAAAAATCTAACCACTGACGGTCATCTAAAGATGAAGCAATTACAGTAAGTTTATTTAACCCTAGATTCTCGGCTATCCTTAAATATATATACCCACGATCAATATATAGTTTGTTATCAATTTCCTTAACACGCACAGCAGGAAAGTTATTGCTCAAAGTCAGCGTATACTCTAGATGTTCAAAAAAGTAACTTTCAGAATCATCCCTACTAGGTAAACCTTTTAGAAATGTAATTAAGCATTCAGCAATTTTCATAATTATGGGAACGTCTTATTTGCATTGGCTACAGGAACCAAAATGCCAACTGTGCTAGAAAAGACTGAACACCTGAAACGGTTTTATTGTTCACTAAATCACGCCGGACCTTTATTCACTATCTAGCAACTCTATTGGCTTCCATATGATGTCATTTCTTTCGATAACCTTATCCACAATAATCGTGCCCACTCTTGTAGCTCCATCAAACAAGTCCATTTTTTTTATATTAAGTGTTTTATCTATTTCAGACTCAGAATAAAGTAGCATCTGGCATATTGCCCGCTGTGTTCCGCCAGGAGCCATGAAGTCACTAGCTAGCTGAAGAGCGACGAATCTACGTTGCCCAGCATGAAACTCTATATCCGTTCTATAGCCATTTTCAATTGGAGTTCTACGCCCTCCTTCATTCTCCGTATAAAGGGTCAAATTAACATCGAATTTAACTAGTGCCTTTTTATTCATTTATCTATGCTCTCCAACTATCCTAATACCGCCATTACGAACTACTTCTGCATTTAGCGCAGGCAACAAAACAAGTGGCACGGCACGCCCAGCTCCAATAAAAGCATCTCCAGGATTATCTCCCCCAGAAATACTGGTAACTACCGCATCAAATGCTCTTGAAACTTTTGCGTTCACTATAAAGAAACTGTCGTCATTCGCGCCAGCAAAATTACTAAGTAAGAAGTCATTTCCGAACCGAATAGCGCTACCTTGATTTAAAAAGAAGCGCTTGACCGCGGTCGGTTCTACGCCGAACCCTCTATCCAAGAATCTGAAACAATTACACTCTAAAATATCCAGAGTTTCACCTGTCTCGGTAGCTCTGTAGTAATCTACAAGCCTCTGTCTATCGTCATCTTCTTCTTTGTCAGTTAACAGATCAAAAAGCTTCGCACCTGAGGCCCCAAGACCAGCTAAAATTAGTAATCCCACTTCTCTTGATGACGCGTTGACCCCTGTGGCTAGTATCGCGTCATTGGCCGCAACTCTAGAGATCGGGAGTGAACGAACAATCGAACCACTAGCTTGAGTTCCAATAGTTCGATTTACCGTACTCTGTTCAAGAAGAGTAACTAATCCTGAAGGGTCAATTCCATTAACCGGATCAGCATTAGCATATAGGTATTTATGTAAAGTTACTGGGTCTTCACTCCTCCCCATAAACGTATCCATCTGCGTAAAGCGACCCACATTCTGGTTGTAATACCTCGCTCTTAGGTAATACTGATCCAAATTAGAGTCGAACTGCTCGCCCGTGAACAAATAGTTGTTCTCTGTGCTGCCTAATTGATTGAGTATCTCACCAAAGGCGTCGTAATCGTATTCGTCACTGATTGAACCCGCACTATCGCTAAGCACACGCGTACTGCCGAGACCGTCGTAATGATACGTACTTACCTCAGTGCCCCGCTTCTGACTGACTAAATCATCGCCATAGGTGTAGCTTACCGCCTCACTTCCATCCCGCTGCTCGGTAATAACTTGGGCGTAACTACGGTTATTGTCGAGCGTGTACAGGGTTTGGCCCTGACTGCTAGCCTGACCAATTCTGATGCCGTCGGTATTGTAGAGGTAAACTGTGTCTTCGCTGTTTTGATTTTGGCCAATTAGCTCATTTTTGGCGTTGTAGGTATACGAAGTTACGTTACTATCCAGCGTTTCGGTTAACGTGCTGCCGTTCTCATTATAGGTGTAGGTGATACCACCGGTTTGCACTAACCAGTCGTTGTCGTTGTAGGTATATTGGGTAGTCACGCCGTTAACCACTTCAACAATTCGGTTACCAACCATGTCGTAGCTATAGCTAGCGTTGTGACTCGTATTCTCCGGGTCAAACACGGCTTCTTGCGTTAGTCGATACAAGCTGTCATACGTGTAATCACTGATTCGACCATCGGCTTCTTCGATTTTTGCTCGTTTACCGTTGGCTAATAGTGTGTAGTCAAACGATTTGAGTATGGTATTGCTGGCATCTCGGTGATTCAAGCCAGTGAGTCTATTGAGTTCATCGTAGACGTAGGTGGTTTGAATACTATTTTGATGCACCATGCCAACTTGATTACCAACCGCGTCATAGCTGTAGGTGGTGATATTGGCATCTGGGTCTTGCACTGTTTTGAGTCGGTTTAGTGCATCAAAAGTATAGCGGGTCACTCGCACTGAACTGGCTGTGGTTTCGGTTAGCGTCGTACGATTGCCTTGGGCATCGTACTCGTAACTCAAGGTCACTTCTTGCGCCGTGCCGGTGAACTGCGTTTCACTGATCAAGCGATTGAGTGTATCGTAGCGATAAACCCAGCTCGAGGTTACCCCATTTTCAGTTTTACTCGCTTGCACGCGGTTGCCAACGGCGTCGTAAGCGTAGGTTTCGCTTAAGCCACCCTCATAAATTACCTGCGTCAGGCGATCATTAACGTCGTAATTGTAGGTGCTGACTTGTCCCTTGAAATCTGTGCGTTGAATAAGGTTGCCAATCGCGTCGTAGACCATGCTTTCTTGTTGGCCTTCAGGCAGGGTACGGCTAAGCACACGGCCTAGGGCATCGTACACCCATCGAGTGGTGCGACCCAGCGCGTC
>CAYQVT010000226.1:0-2600 GCA_964420885.1 uncultured Gammaproteobacteria bacterium | reverse complement strand
GATTTGGCTTAACTTATTGCCTTGGCTGTCGTAGCTGTAGCGGGTTTCCTGACCCAGTGCGTCGATGACCTTTACGAGTCTATTTAGCTTGTCGTATTCAAAGTTGGTGACCACGCCCGCTTGGTCTGTCATGCTGGTTTTACGACTTAGTGCGTCCAGCCCTTCGGACATGGTAGAAGTATCTTGAAAGATGGTTTGTACCTTTTGATCAAGCTCGTTGTAAACATAGCGAGTGACGTGACCATTGGCGTCGGTCATTTGCACCATATTGCCATCGGCATCGTAGCCAAAGGTGGTGACATCACCCTGAGCATCGGTGGTGCTGATGCGGCGGTCAGCAGCGTCGTAAGCATGTGTCGTGCGATTACCATTGGCGTCTACTTCGGCAATCACGCGGCCAATCGCGTCGTACTCGGTACGGGTCACGCTGCCATCCGCTTGAGTGCTGCTGATCAAACGATCCAGTTCGTCATAGACGTGTGTGGTGGTGCGCCCGAGTCGATCAGTTTCAGTCAATAAATTGCCTTCAGGATCGTAGCGATTAAGCTGAGTCGTGCCGTCAGGGTAGGTGGTGCTCAACAGGCGATTATAAGCGTCATAGTCCATCTCGGTACGCCGACCTAGCACGTCTATTTGAGCTACTTCATTGCCCACTAAATCGTATTCGGTTTGGCTTACATTACCTAAGGCGTCTGTTACCTGAATTACACGATCACGTGAGTCGTATTGGTATCGAGTGGTCTCTTCTACTGCAAGACCATTAACCATACGCGTTATTGTTTCACTTAAAACGTTATTGTTGTCGTCGTAGGTCGAGACCATTAGGTTACCTTCAGCATCAATTTCGGTGAGGCGATTGCCGTCGTCGTCGTAGCTGTAGTCTGTCGTTTGGTTAAGCACATCTACCGTGCGGCTCGGCAACCCTTGTTCATTAATATTGTTTCCAGCGATATTACCCAGCGGGTCTTCGACACTGAGTAAATTACCAACCGAATCATAGGTGTTGATAAATAAGTTACCACGGGCATCGGTGATCTGTGTTTCACGACCACCCTGATCGTAGCGAAAGCGAGTAACATTACCCAGCGCATCTGTTTGGGTGAGTTGGTCATTGCTCTCGTTGTAGGTGGCCACCGATTGATTACCCAAGGCGTTGGTGCGGCTTGTTTCGTTACCGTTCTCATCGTGAGTGTATGTGGTGGAATTTCCGAGTGCATCTATCTGGGTGGTGACATTGCCTTCGTCGTCGTAAAACACGAAGCTCGTATGCCCATTGCGATCTGTCACCACCGATTCTCGGCCTTCAACATTGTGAGTAAACTCGGTGCGGTGGCCATCGCTGTCTTGTTGTGCGATTAGGCGGCCGGCATCGTCGTATATATTGCGCACAATATTACGCCCGAGTGGGTCGATAATATCTAACAAACCGTGTCGCCGGTTATAGGTATATTGAGTGGTCGCACCAACTTGGTCGGCATTATTAGCCAGTTCGCCAGCTGAATTGTAGGTGTATTCTAGAGCGTTTCCAGCAGGGTCGATAATGCGATCAATACGGCCTTGTACATCGCGCTCAAAGACCACGCTTTTACCCCCAGAGTGAATAATGCCGTTGTCAGTGTAGGTAAGGGTTTGATTATTCGGCGTTATTACTTTGGTTATACCCACGCCTTGCTCAAGCTCGTAGACAAATCCAGCACGGGTGGTCATACGGTAACGGTTTGGATCAAGCGTGCCACTGCCCACAACCGTTAGATTTTGGTTTATCAGTCGAGCCTGATTATTGCCAATTATCTCAAGCGTTGATTGCGTGTCGCCAATGGCTTTGAATTCAAGCTCAACATCGAGCTGGGCGACAACCTCAGAGCAACGGGGGTTCGCAACTGCTTCAAACATTTCTTGCTCGCCATTTGGCAAGGTCACCGTCACGATTGGCGCGCCTTGCGGTTCAACGCAGAAACGACTCAGGACATTCAGTGGGCCAAACGCATAACTGTTTACCCGCCAGAGCAGGCCAGGTGTTCGAGATTCTTCTACGCGCATGTCTCGATAGTCAATACTCCAACCGAAACCGAAATCCATGTCTTCAAATTTACGGCGGCTATCGTAGGTTCGCGTGATTTGGATTGGTACACCCACTAGCGGGATGCTTAACTCCACTAAACTAATGGTAAAATTTCCTACCTTGAAGTCTTCTTCGATGGTGACGGAAATACCCGAAAAGCTCGATTGACCACTGGTGTCTGTGGCTTGCACAAAAACTGTGTACTGTCCGTTAATTAGCATACTCGGGTCTAATACCGCCAGAACGCCATCAACAATCGCCGTACTGCCTTCGGCAATCACACTGAATTGGTCTGTGCCCTTTCGTTGCACACCAACGATATAATTAGCCAGATGCTCATCTTGAATCGAACCCATCACCTCTACCGGAGCTGTGATAATCGCATCGTTGAGTGGGTTACTAATGCTCACCGCCGGCGGCGTGGCGTCGTCGGTGCGTCCGACCAAGAAAAAGCTATTTGCGGATACTACATCGCCCGTGATCAGATCGGTGGCGGTCGCTACTACGTCGTAACGGCCGGTCTCGCTACGGGTAACTT
>CAYQVT010000225.1:0-6281 GCA_964420885.1 uncultured Gammaproteobacteria bacterium | reverse complement strand
AGTAATAACTGGGTTTTTGTTTTTGCGAAAAAAGTATAATTAATTTCGTATATTGTAAATCATGATCGCTTGGTTGTGCCATTCTAGTGTTTTAAACACGTCGCTTTTCGGGATGCACCAATGCCATTAGAAATCAATAAAAATGTCTTCATTACCTGCGCCGTCACGGGATCAGGAGGCACGCAGGATCGCAGCCCTCACGTGCCGCGTTCGCCAGAAGAAATCGCCAATAGCGCGATCGCCGCGGCAAAAGCCGGCGCAGCGATCGTGCATTGTCATGTGCGAGATCCAAAAACTGGGGCACCGTCTAGAGACCCAAAACTATACCGAGAGTTGACCGACCGAATTCGCGATTCGCAAACCGATGTGGTGCTGAATCTCACTGCAGGTATGGGGGGAGATATGGTTTTTGGGCCGCCATCTGCACCGCTTCCGCTGCAAGCTGGTACCGATATGGGTAGCGCAGAGAGCCGCATGGAGGCAATTGCTGACTGCTTGCCGGAGATTTGCACTCTGGACTGCGGGACCATGAATTTTGCCGAAGCGGATTATGTGATGACCAATACTCCAGGCATGCTAAGAGCCATGGGAACAATGATGACGGAGCTAGGTGTTAAGCCCGAAATAGAAGCGTTCGACTCTGGTCATCTTTGGTTCGCCAAACAATTGGTGGAGGAAGGAGTATTAGACAGCCCCGCAATGTTGCAACTATGTATGGGAATTCCATGGGGTGCGCCAGACGATTTAAATACGTTTATGGCGATGGTCAATAATATTCCAGCAGCGTGGAACTGGTCGGCATTTTCAATTGGTCGAAGTCAAATGCCCTATGTTGCTGCTGCAGTACTCGCCGGTGGCAACGTGAGAGTTGGCTTAGAGGACAATCTTTGGTTAGACAAAGGAGTGCTTGCTACCAATGAAGCCTTAGTCAGTCGAGCTGTAGATATTGTCGAATCTTTGGGCGCGACGCTTATGAAACCTCAAGCCGTGCGAGAAAAGCTGGGTCTAACCAAACGAGGGCCAGTATAGTGACGTCTACTACGCAAACCGATAAGCCGCAAATCAGTCGCGCTGCGGTTATAGGCGGTGGCGTTATCGGAGGAGGTTGGGTCGCCCGACTGTTGCTATCTGGCTACGACGTAGCGGTTTTTGATCCAGATCCAAATGCGGTACGGAAAATCAACGAGGTGCTTGATAATGCACGCCGCTCCTTACCTGGATTGTACGAGCACAGACTGCCTGATGAAGGGATTCTGTCATTTTGCGATTCCGTTCCAGAAGCCGTCGTCGACGCTCAATGGGTATGTGAGTGTGTGCCTGAAAGACTGGATATAAAGCATAAGGTGATCCATGACGTTCAAGTCGCCTGTTCTAGCGAGACAATCATTGCCTCTTCGACATCTGGATTTAAACCCAGTGAGCTTCAACAGGGTTCAAAGTCTGCCAGGCAAATAATCGTTGCGCACCCGTTTAATCCAGTGTATTTGATTCCGCTTGTCGAATTGGTCGGGCACACCGAGACCATAAGTCAGGCAAAACAATTTATTTCAAGCTTAGGAATGTATCCCTTGCACGTGCGAAAAGAGATAGATGCCCATATTGCCGACCGCTTGCTAGAAGCTGTTTGGCGCGAAGGTTTATGGCTCATCAACGATGACATAGCCACCACTGAAGAAATTGACGATGCTATACGTTATGGTTTCGGCCTGCGCTGGGCGCAAATGGGCTTGTTTGAAACTTATCGAGTGGCCGGTGGTGAAGCCGGAATGGCCCATTTTATTGGCCAATTTGGCCCAGCCTTGAAATGGCCGTGGACCAAGCTCATGGACGTGCCAGAGCTTAGCAATGATTTGGTGACGAAAATTGCTGAGCAATCGGATCAACAATCAGGGAGCCGCAGTATTCGCGAACTGGAGCGTCTGCGCGACGATAATCTAGTAAGTATTATGCGTGGGTTGAAAACACAAAATTGGGCTGCTGGAGAATTGCTTCTTGGCGTAGACAAAAGTTTACGTAGCCGGAGTGCTAAAACTCCTCGCGAGAAACTGGTCTCGGTTGAACGAGTAATACCCGTCGACTGGACTGACTACAATCAACACATGAATGAGAGTCGTTACGGGCAAGTGTTTTCGGACGCGGCTGATAGCGTTATGGCCCTAATTGGTGCCAATCAGGAATACATTGCGTCTGGCAAGAGTTTCTTTACGGTAGACACTCATATCCGTTTCATCGAAGAGTGCGTAGCAGGCGACCGGGTGTTGGTTAACAGCTCCGTTATTAACGCCGATGGGAAGAAATTAAAGCTGGCTCATACGTTGAAACACGTTGATGGACGTGTTTTATCGAGAGCAGAGCAACTATTGGTGCATGTCGATTTAGAGGCTCGCAAATCTTGCTTTCCCGATGACGAAATGCGCGGCCAGATTGATAAATTAGCGTCGCTTTACCCTAGCGAAAGCGACGGCTAACGGTTAGTGACCCTTGAGGAAGAAAATATGAATTTCAGCCTAAGCGAAGAACAAGAATTAATCATCGCAACCACCAAATCCTTTGTCCGCAATGAGCTTTACCCGCATGAAGAAGAGATAGAAAAAACCGGTGTACTAAGATCTGAATTGGCTGAGGAAATTAAGTCTAAAGCGATTGCAGCGGGCCTTTACGCCGCTAATATCCCAGCCGAATTCGGAGGCGCTGGTTTGGATACGCTCAGTTGGTTATTGTATGAGAAGGAACTTGGGCGTGCGAACTATGCTTTACATTGGACCTGTGTCGCTCGTCCCTCAAATATTCTTTGTGCTGGCACGCCCGAGCAACAAGAAAAGTATCTTAAACCGTGTTTGCGCGGTGAAAAATCAGATTGCCTTTCCATGACCGAACCGGGTGCGGGCAGTGATTTACGCGGCATGAAAGCATCGGCAAAGCAAGACGGCGATGATTGGATTATTAACGGAACTAAACATTTTATTAGCCATGCTAAAGAGGCAGACTTTACCATTGTATTTGTCGCCACCGGCGAAGAGCAAACACCGCGCGGCCCAAAGAAACTGATCAGCGCGTTCTTTGTCGATAATGATAACCCAGGTTTGAGCATACTAGATGGATATCAAAACGTGTCACATCGGGGTTATACAAATGCGACTCAAGTGTTTGAAGACTGCCGAGTTCATAAAAGCGCTATGCTCGGCGAGTTACATAAGGGCTTTGATGTTGCCAATAGTTGGCTTGGAGCAACCCGGCTGCAAGTCGCTGCAACTTGCTTGGGTCGCGCCGAGCGTGCCTTCGAATTAGCGGTTGAATACGCCGCTGAGCGCGAGCAATTTGGTCAAAAGATCGGTAAGTTTCAGGGTGTTTCATTCAAACTTGCCGATATGGCTACTGAGATGAAGGCTGCGGAATTATTAATACTTGAAGCCGCTTGGAAAGTTGATCAAGGTACTTGTACCGATGCCGATATGGCCATGGCTAAGCTAAAGGCCACTGAGATGTTGGCGATGGTCTCTGATGAAGCGATTCAAATATACGGTGGAATGGGGTTAATGAGTGAGTTACCACTCGAGCGTATTTGGCGAGACGCTCGCATCGAGCGAATTTGGGAAGGCACCTCTGAAATTCAACGCCACATAATCTCACGAAGTTTGTTGCGACCACTAGGGGGCTAGTAACAATGGGGTTTTCAAGGGCGCGATTCCAACGCTTTCTCAAACCGGAGTCCATCGCTGTCTATGGGGGAGTGTGGGCAAGGAATGTGATTCAACAATTGCAAAGGTCTGGCTACAAGGGTGAAATATGGCCAGTTCATCCCCGAGAAAGTGATATTGAAGGCTTGGTATGCTATTCCTCAACAGATCATTTACCCACAGCTCCTGATGCCGCGTTCATTGGTGTTAATCGATCACTCTCGATTGAGGTCGTAGGTCAGCTTTCAGAGCGAGGAGCAGGAGGAGCGATTTGTTTCGCATCGGGATTTAGAGAGGCTGATAATGGCCAAAATTTAGACGGTGACACTCTGCAAAACCAATTGATTGAGTGCGCCCAAAGCATGCCTTTGCTAGGGCCTAATTGCTACGGGTTTTTGAATTATCTAGATAATGTGATGGTGTGGCCTGATCAACACGGTGGCAAACCAGTCGATTCGGGAGTCGCGATAATTGCGCAATCGTCAAACGTTGCAATCAACATGACCATGCAACGGCGAGGTTTACCGTTGGCCTATATGTTCACCGTTGGCAATCAGGCATGTGTCAGTCTGAGTACCCTTGCCGACTTAGTTCTTGACGACTCGAGAGTCACTACAATCGGTCTGTTTATAGAAGGCTTTGGTGATGTGCGAGAATTCGAGTCGATGGTGCAAAAAGCGAAGGCACGTGGAAAAAGTATTGTTGCACTGAAGCTGGGCAAATCGGCAAAAGCACAACAAGCGGCCATGACTCATACTGCGACTTTGGCTGGCGGGGCTACTGCGAGTACGGCTTTGTTAAAACGTTTAGGTATTGTCGAGGTTGATTCGATCACCAGCTTTATTGAATCTTTGACTCTCTTACATATGATAGGGCCGCTCAATGGCTCGCGAATCTCCTCGGTTAGCTGTTCTGGCGGAGAAGCCAGCCTTGTAGCCGACGCCGCGCATAAGACAATTCTAGAATTTCCCAGCCTTGATGCGGCGCAACAAGACAAACTCTTAGAGGTTTTAGGCGAAAAAGTGACGTTGGCCAACCCATTGGATTATCACACGTACATTTGGGGAGATGTGCCGACCATGGTTCGCTGTTTTGCGGCCGTGATGCAAGGAGATTTCGATCTTAATGTGTTTGTTTTGGATCTTCCTAGAGAGGACCACTGCGATAACTTGGGCCATCGTTGCGCAATAGATGCGATCATACAGGCCAAACAAGCGTCTAACGCGAAAGTCGTGGTGGTTGCCTCGATACCCGAGAACATCAGCGAACACGTTACCGCTGAATTTCATGACGCTGGCATTGGAGTGCTGCATGGTTTGAAAACGGGTATCGACTCAATAGTTTCTGCGGTCATTGCAGGGCGATATCAACGTGAAGAAAAATCTTATCTTCCTGTGAGTATTGCTAAAGATCCGAGTTCGCCAGGACATCAGGTTCGGTCATTGTTTGAAGCTCAAGCGAAACAACAACTAGCAAACTATGGTTTACCCGTGCCGAAAACCTTGGTGGTAGGCAGCAAACGAGAAATCGCAGAAATGGCAGACCGTATAGAGTTTCCTGTAGTTCTTAAAGCGCAAGGCCTAGAGCATAAAACCGAGTCGGGCGCAGTGATCGTTGGTATCCAAGATAAGACGCAGCTATTCGATGCGATGGAGAACTTACCTAATTCAGTCGATGGCTACGTTGTAGAACAGATGATTGAACAGGCGCTTGCCGAGTTGATTATTGGAGTTAGTAAAGATCCAACTGGCTTATTATTGCTGACAATCGGTGCTGGTGGCATCCTAACCGAGTTGTTGTCAGACAGCGTCTCAGTGTTAATGCCATCGAGCCTAAGTGAGATAGACTCGGCGCTTGGCCGCTTAAAGATCAACAAGCTACTGCAGGGTTACCGAGGGAACCCTGCGGTAGATCGTGCGGCGCTAATAAATGCAATATTAGCCATTCAAGCCTATGTTCTGGATCATACCGAGGAACTGTATGAATTAGACATTAACCCATTGATAGTGCGTCAGCACGGCTGCTGCGCCGTTGACGCGCTGATTCGTTTGAAACATCGCGACTGAATTATACGACTTTAACCAAATGCCTAGAGAAGACTATGAATAACCCTGTAAACACCACCGTAAAAGGCAGCGTAATTGAGGTCAGGTTGAATCGACCCAAAGCGAATGCGATAGATTTAGCCACCAGCCGTATATTGGGTGATGTCTTTCAGGATTTTCGAGACAATCCCGATCTAAGAGTCGCAATATTTACCTCGACTGGAGACAAGTTCTTTTGTCCGGGGTGGGATTTAAAAGCAGCGGCGAATGGAGATGAGGTCGATGGTGATTACGGCGTAGGCGGCTTTGGTGGCATGCAAGAGTTGCCGAATCTGAACAAGCCTATCATTTGTGCGGTTAATGGCATTTGTTGTGGGGGTGGTTTGGAGCTAGCCTTGTCCACCGACATTATTCTCGCTGCGGAACACGCAACTTTTGCGTTGCCGGAAATTAATTCGGGTACCGTCGCCGATGCTGCATCGATCAAGTTACCTAAGCGCATTCCCTACCATGTCGCTATGGAGATGTTAATGACAGGTCGCTGGCTGGATGCGCAAGA
>CAYQVT010000224.1:0-6298 GCA_964420885.1 uncultured Gammaproteobacteria bacterium | reverse complement strand
GGTGGTGAGAATCAGGGTTTGGCTAATATGTTTCACATGATGAACGAAGCCCGTATCGCGGTAGGCATGGCGGCTACCGTCATTGGTCTCGGGGGATATCTATATTCCCTGGATTATGCGCGCAATCGTCCGCAAGGTAGGCATTTAACTAATAAAGACCCCGATTCGCCGATGGTTATGATCTCTGAACATGCCGATGTAAAACGTATGTTAATGACCCAAAAAGCCTTTGTAGAAGGCGCTCAATCGTTGATTCTTTACGCGGCACGCTTACTCGATGAGCAAGCTACAGCGGAATCTAAAGACGAAGAGGTGCGCGCCACATTGTTGCTTGAATTACTAACACCCATTTGCAAATCATGGCCTTCGGAGTTTTGCTTGGAGGCCAATAAATTGGCGATTCAGGTACTAGGCGGTTATGGCTACACTCGAGAGTACCCGGTTGAACGCTATTATCGAGATAATCGCCTAAATCACATCCACGAAGGTACCCATGCAATTCACGGCTTAGACATAATGGGTCGAAAGTTGCGCATGGCCGATGGCGCTGCGCTCAAGGCGCTGGCGATTGAAATCACCGAGACCATCACCGCTGCAAGCCAGCACACAGAGTTGGTGGAGTATTGTCAGGATTTAGGTGGAGCAGTGCAGCAGGTTCAGACCACCCTCGAATCGGTAAGCAAGGCATCAGATCCTTCTTTAGCCTTAGCAAATGCGACTATTTTCTTAGATGCCATGGGACACGTGGTTATTGCTTGGATGTGGTTAAAACAAGCAATTGCCGCGATTGAAGGGCAGCAAAAGGGCAAGCCGATTGATGCCGCTTTTTACAATGGTAAACTCTCCGCGTGCAAGTTCTTTTATCGCTATGAGTTGCCTAAAGCCATTTCAAAATTTAAATTAGTAAGTGCCCTTGATGACACCTGTTTTAATTTAAGTAGCGAAGAATTTATTGGGCATTAAACATAGGTAAGTTGGTTTATTGATTTCGGCGAGGGAGTTAAGGCTCGCTAGACCGGGAAGCAGGGCCGGGCATTATCGGTCAACTACAATATAAGTTGGTAAGATAATCGCTGTTCGACACGGTCCCTATGCCATCGAGTGTAGATTAGTTTAAAGTTTAGCTTGAGTTTGCGGAGTTATTGACCGCTAGTGATTAAGCTAAGACATTAGCTTCAATAAACGTAACTCATATAAGAATAACCCCCAAAAACAATCCCAAACCGAGTAACTATAGGACCCAAACCATGACCATCTTGTCTTCTGCTAAGCGAGCATCCATCGCGGCAATAGCTTTTGTATCTCTATTTCTTGCCACTAATGCCAGCGCTAACCCGCTCGAAGGGCAGCCATCTGGCAATTATTCTGTAGATCTTACCCATGCAAGTGTGGTGTGGAAGTTAAGCCATTTTGGTTTTTCAACTTACGTTGGGCGTTTTAATGATTTCACCGCCGATATCGAACTAGATAGCGAAAACTTTGAAAAAAGCACAGTTGAAGTTAATATCAAGGTCGATTCTCTGGACACAGATTATCCATATCCTGAAAAAGAGGACTTTAATAAAGTGTTAGCGGAAGATTGGTTTAAGTCGGCCGATCACCCTTCGATCACATTTAAATCTACGACGGTAGGTGCATTGAATGGTTCAAACTTTAAAATTGTCGGAGAATTAACTCTGATGGGGCAAACTCACCCAGTAACGCTAGACGCTACTTTAAATGGTGCTACGCCTTCACACCCATTTTTAAGAGTGCCTTTAATTGGTTTTTCAGCAACCACAGAGATTGATCGTACTGCTTGGGGCCTAAGTAAATTTGCTCCTAAAGTAGGCGCACAAGTGACAATCGAGATCGAAGGCGAGTTTTTGAGCAAAACAAAGTAATTGTTCTATAGTTCGTTTCGGCCATTGAGGGGTGACCCCTCAATGGCTTTTTCGTATTAGCTTGGTGTTCTCAAGTACTTCTTATGAAAAATACACAATTACTAGACTCGCGACGTATTTCTCGACGACAACTTGTCAGGTTTTCGTTATTCTGAGATATGCGCGACCTAGCTGTTTGATTAACTTTCCGAAAATACCGCTTCAATATGTCCCAAGCTGATTCTTTCTACGATACCCTAGTTTTTAAGCATTCCAAATGGGTGCTTTTTATCGTTGCATTACTGATGGCGGTTCTCTCGCCATATCTCGGTAACTTCCGACTAGATACTTCCTCAGACTCACTCGTATTGGAAAACGACCAATCATTAAAATATTTTCGCGATGTGGTAAGCAAATACAGCGGCGAAGAATTACTGATATTAACTTACGCACCTAAGGCAGATCTGTTTGACGATGAAACCTTAGAGAATATTAAACGACTGAGTGATGAACTGCGGGTTTTAGAACCGGTTAGTTCAGTGCTTTCAATTGTAGATGTGCCGCTTACCCAAAGCCCTCCAGTGACGCTTGGAGAACTGGCTAGTTCAACGCAAACTCTACTTGATACGAAAACAGATCGCTCGCTCGCAAAAAAAGAATTTCGTGATAGCGATTTGTATCGTGATCTTTTAGTCAGTAAAGATTACTCCACCACCGCGATTGCAGTGTCGTTAAAAACCAATAGCGAATTGTCGAGTCTGTTGGATCGTCGTAATCAACTTCGTTTATTACGGGAGCAGCAACAAGGTTTAGACTCGCAACAAATGCAAGAACTCGCCGCTTTGACGCTCGAATATCAGCGTAAAGACGATGCTTTTAAAGCTGAGCAAAGTCGATTCATCGAACAGGTTCGAGATATTATGGTGCCCTATCAGGCAGATGCGAAGCTCTTCTTAGGCGGGTTGCCGATGATCGTCGCTGATTCGGTAGACTTTATTAACTCAGATTTTGAAACATTTGGACTGGCGTCACTTGGTCTGATTATTTTCATTTTAGCGATTGCGTTTAGACAACTTGGCTGGGTAATAATGCCTCTACTCACATGTGCTGTGACGGGGTATATAATCGTCGGCTTATTGGGCTTATTAAACTGGCCGATTTCAGTTGTTTCTTCTAACTTCCTGTCGTTACTACTGATCATAACCTTGTCGCTGAACATTCACTTAATTGTGCGTTATAGGGAATTAGCTAAACTAAACCCTAGCCTGGCGCAGCGAAACTTGTTAAGCCAAACCGTGCGATCAAAATTCATCGCCTGCATTTACACAGCGTTAACCACTATTGTTGCCTTCGCATCATTAATCGTTAGTGGCATTCGACCCGTCATCGATTTTGGTTGGATCATGTGTTTGGGTATTTTGGTCGCGGTGGTGACCACCTTCTTGGTGTTTCCAGCCTTGACCATTTTTATGAAGCCAAGGCAGGTTGGCGCAAATAAAGATGCAATCAGTAAGTTTGTGCTAAATGGCGCTCAAGCGCTACACAAAAAAGGCGTGAGCGTCGCGGTTTTCTTCCTTGTTATGGCTGGCGTGGCGGCTTATGGTATGTCGAATTTAACCGTCGAAAACCGCTTTATTGATTATTTCAAGCCGAGTACCGAGATTTATCAAGGTATGGTTGAGATTGATGCAAAGCTTGGGGGTACCACGCCGCTGAATATCATACTCGATGCGCCGAGGAGCTTTTTGGACAAAGCGCCTGAAGCCGAAGTTCAATCAGAAACTGAGTCTCTAGATTTAGCCACAGACGAAGACGATTTTTTTGACGAATTTGAGGACGACTTCGATGAGTTCGACGACGTTGAATCGGATAATAGCGCTGCCAATATCGTCGCCACGTCCTATTGGTTTAATGAAAGTGGAATTCGTAAGATTCAAGCCATACAGGCGTCATTGGATGCGCTTCCCGCAACCGGTAAAGTAATGAGTTTAGCCACCACCATGAGTGTGTTTGATGGTCTAAAAGATGCTAAACCAATGGATAATATTGATCTGGCATTTATGCTAAACGTGCTTTCTGATGCCAACAAGCAAACCTTGTTTAAACCTTATATATCCGACGACGGAAATCAGCTTCATATTAATATTCGTGTGTTCGAAACACTCAAAGGTCTGGATCGCAATCAATTGATTGACGATATTCGAACGCTTTTGGTTGAAGAACATAACTTAGAAAATGAGCAAGTCAACATTTCTGGTCTGCTGGTGTTTTATAACAATATGCTTAACTCGCTGTTTAGTTCTCAAATTCTCACTTTGGGTACGGTATTCGTGGTTATTTTCTTGATGTTTATTGTGTTGTTTCGAAGCATTAAATTGGCACTGATCACCATTGTCCCGAATGTTTTTTCAGCCGCTGTGGTGCTTGGTATTATGGGGGTTTTCAGCATTCCCTTAGATTTAATGACAATTACGATTGCCGCGATTAGTGTTGGTATTGCGGTGGATAATTCGATTCACTTTATAGATCGCTTTAGAAGTGAAATGAGTGAGAATCATGATGATAAGGCTGCGATTTTTGAAGCCACCAATAATGTCGGCCAAGCAATGTTTTATACAACGTTGGTTATTACCTCAGGTTTCCTTATTATGGTGTTTTCAAATTTTGTACCGACCATGTATTTTGGTGTTTTGACCGCTCTGGCGATGATCACAGCCCTTATCGCTAACTTGATTATGCTGCCTATGCTGGTTTCCAAATTTAAGCCATTGTCGTAGTTCGGTTTATCTTGGAACATCAAAAAATCAACTTCTATTATCTCGCCTGAAAGGTTCCATCATGTTTATACGTCGTCTAATTTGTTTTGCGTTTAGTTTGCTGATTCTCAGTGCCAATGCGGCTATGGCACAAGATGTGTCATTGAGTAGTCAGGAAAAAGACATGATTGCATGGGTTGAGCGTCATCAAGACGATATTTTAGACGAGCTGAAAACCCACGTTGATATTAATACCGGTACGGCGAATATAGAAGGCCTTGATCGGTATCGCGCACTATTGTCGAACGACCTCCGTGCGCTTGGTTTTGAAACGCAAACGCATTCTTCAGAGGATATAGAGGTATTGAGTTGTAAAGGCGGGCAAATTCAGATTGCAGATCACTTGGTCGCGACAAGAGTTGGAAATGCAAATACTAAAGTGTTGATGAATGGCCATATGGATACGGTATTTTCTAAGAATGATGAATTTCAAACGTTGCTGATTGAAAAAGATGGCGTGTTAAAAGGGCCCGGCGTAGCGGATATGAAAGGTGGCATCGTTATCATGATTAATGCCTTACGCGCCTTACATGCTCAAGGCTTATTGGAAAACAGTAATTTAACCGTGCTGTTTAATAGTGATGAGGAGATCGGCTCCTTAGGGTCGAGATCGTTAATCGAAGAATTAGCAAAACAACATGATGTAGGTTTGGTGTTTGAAGGCACCTACAACAATTTAGCAACCCGAGCGCGTAAAGGCCTTGGTCAGGCCAGATTACGTGTTACTGGCCGAGAGTCTCATGCTGGGGGAGCGCACGAGGAGGGTGTGTCGGCCAGCCTTGAAATGGCACATAAAATCATTGCGATAGAAAAACTTACAGACTATCAACGTAAGGTCACAGTCAATACCGGTGTACTTAGCGGAGGTGAGAAGCGTAATACCGTACCGGGTTGCGCTGATGCCTATATCGACATGCGCTTTCCGTCGCTCGAGGCTGGCGAAACACTTAAACAAAGTATTAAAAATATAGCTTCGAAGACGGTTACACAAAATGCTAATTACCCTGATCTCCCGAAAGTAGAAAGTTGGGCAGTACTTCACCGGCCCGTTAAGCCGGAAAACCCTAAGGTCGACGAGATTATCGCCGAAGCAATGGCCTTGTCTGAACTGATTGGCGAGCCAATCACGGGAACTCGCTACTCCGGAGGTGGAACCGACGGTTCGATAGCGCAAGGCGTGGGTTTGCCAACCATGGACAGCCTGGGTATCGATGGCAAAGGTGCGCACTCTTCGAGAGAAGAGTCCACGGTACAGAGCCTAATTGCAAGAACCAAATTAGCTGCGGTCATGTTAGCGCGTCAGTTGCATCAATGATAGCGTGACGAGTCTCTGTGCTTTCTAGACGTCGACTTCATACGCGGGCTACCATTTGGTGCCTTTTTTTCTATTTCTCGACAAACTCTTTTTCTATGACATTACCAACAAACTCGATCGAATTGATTCATGGCGATGGGCCACCAACGCATTGTATTATTTGGCTGCACGGGCTTGGCGCGACCGCCAATGATTTCCCCCCCATCGTACCGGAGTTGGGTTTATCAGCCGACCGTACGATTAAGTTTGTTTTCCCTCAGGCACCCGATCGGCCTATTACCATTAATGGCGGGCTGCGAATGCCA
>CAYQVT010000223.1:0-6313 GCA_964420885.1 uncultured Gammaproteobacteria bacterium | reverse complement strand
TTTATAAATACCCACTAAACTAAATTTCATTAAAAGCTCATCAGGAAACTGGTGGGCTTTTTTTGTGCATAACTGGAATCAAAGCTCCTATTTCAGTGACGGTAAATAGGCTTTATAATTAATTTTTATGAGCTAATTAGTTTTATTTATGTTAAATTATGATACATAAAGTCTCAAAATTACGAGATATTTCTTTTTTGAATCATCAATGTTTTGGGGGTAATCAAATCGACGCAAAATTTCCATCGGTCCCAGCATGAACCAACAAGTAGATTCGCTTCCCGAATTTGAAAACCTCGCAGAACAAGAGACCAAGTTCACTACATGTTATATGTGTGCTTGCCGTTGCGGAATCAAAGTTACGACTGAGGGAAATGAAGTTCGTTTTATTCAGGGTAACCCCAATCACCCGATAAATAAGGGCGTTCTTTGTGCTAAGGGTAACTCAGGGATAATGAAGCAAAGCTCACCAGCCAAGCTTAAGTCACCACTTTTACGTAAGCCGGGGACAGAGCGTGGTGCCGGCGAATTCGACGAAATTAGCTGGGATCAAGCTTTAGATATTTTAACTAAACGGCTGAAAAATATTCGTGCGACCGATCCTAAGAAGCTAGCGTTTTTTACTGGTCGTGACCAAATGCAAGCCTTAACTGGTTTTTGGGCAAGTCAATTCGGTACCATCAACTGGGCCGCACACGGTGGTTTTTGCTCGGTAAATATGGCCGCTGCGGGCTTATACACCACTGGCCATGCGTTTTGGGAGTTTGGCGACCCAGATTGGGACTTAACAAAATATTTTATGATGTGGGGAGTGGCGGAAGATCATGCGTCTAACCCAATTAAGATAGGTCTGAAGAAACTTAAAGAACGCGGTGCAAAATTCGTCGCAGTTAACCCTGTTCGAACTGGTTATCAAGCCATTGCTGATGAATGGATTGCGGTACGGCCTGGTACTGACGGTATGTTAGCGCTAGCAATGGTACACGTGTTGTTACAACACGATATGTTCGATGATGAGTTTTTGGTTCGTTACACTAACTCGCCACGCTTAGTGGTTAATACACCAGGGCAAGTTGGAGATGGCTTGTTTTTACGTAATGCAGGTGGAGGACCGTTAGTGTTTGATCAGCAAAGCAATGACTTTGTTGATGGCAATAGTGTTGACATCAGCCCCGCACTCTTTGGAGACTTTACTTCGCCAGATGGTCGGCCGGTGCGAACCGTGATGAGTATGTTGGCTGATAAATACCTAGTTGACGAATATGCTCCCGAAGAAGCGGCGAAGGTTTGCGGCGTTCCAGCAGAAACCATTGAGCGTCTAGCGTTGGAAATTGCTCACGTCGCCTTTAAAGAAAGCATCACGATTGATTGCGAGTGGACTGATTGGGCCGGTCGTAAGCAAACACAGTTCGTTGGTCGCCCGGTGTCCATGCACGCGATGCGAGGCATCTCGGCACATTCAAACGGTTTCCAGACCTGTAGAGCAATCCACCTGTTGCAGGTAATGCTTGGTACCATCGATTGTCCAGGTGGTCATTTAGCTAAGCCACCTTTTCCGAAACACATACCGCCAAATTTAAAACCGGCGCGAGATATGGCACCCAATACGCCGCTCACGTCTGCGCCGCTTGGTTTTCCAACCGCACCAGAAGATTTGTGTATCGATGGTGATGGTAACCCACTGAGAATCGACAAAGCGTATTCGTGGGACGCGCCGATTGCCGCGCACGGTTTGATGCATATGGTGATCAGTAATGCGGTCAAAGGTGACCCGTACGAGATCGATACGCTGATGCTATTCATGGCTAACATGGCATGGAATTCCAGCATGAATACCGCCAATACCATGGCCATGTTGCGCGAGAAAAAAGAGGACGGCGAGTACAAAATTCCTTTCATTGTTAATTCCGATGCGTTCCATTCTGAAATGGTGAATTATTCAGATTTGGTGTTGCCTGATACTACTTTCTTAGAACGCTACGACACAATTTCAATGCTAGATAGGCCTATTTCAGAACCTGATGCAGCCTGCGATTCAATTCGTCAACCTATTATTGAAATCGATAGAGACGTTCGTTCATGGCAAGAGGTTTTGGTGGATCTTGCCGGTCGCTTAGACTTTCCCGCGTTTAAAGACGAGCAGGGCGGTAATAAGTACCAAAACTACAAAGATTTTATCATTAACTACGAGCGCGCCCCTGGCATCGGCTTTTTAGCAGGTTGGCGTGGCAAAGATGGTGACCAGCATTTATGCGGTGAGCCCAACCCTAAGCAATGGGAAGCGTATGTTGAGAACGAGTGTTTCTTTAAGTACGAGCTAGAACAAGGGCAACGATATTATCGCCACGCCAATAAAGAGTATCTAGAGTTGGCTAAGAAAGCCGGTTGGGTTGGCTCCACCGATCAAATCTTGATCGAAGTTTATTCTGAGCCAGTGCAGAAATTTCGCTTAGCGGGGCAGGGTTTGTATGATGGCCCAATGCCAAACGATGAACAGCATAAGTTGCGTTTGAGCGAGTACTTTGATCCGTTGCCATATTTCTATATGCCGCTAGAACAGCAGCGCATCGATAAAAACGAGTATCGTTTTCATGCGGTTACCCAGCGACCAATGTTTATGTACCACTCATGGGATTCACAAAATGCTTGGCTGCGTCAAATTACATCGCAGAATTACTTATACATGAACCGAGAAGAATGCGACCGTATGGGCATTGCAGATGAGAGCTGGGTCTGGGTCGAGTCGCACAATGGTAAAATCCGTGCGCAGGTAAAGCACATGGAGGGCGTAGAAACCAATACGGTTTGGACCTGGAATGCTATTGCTAAAGCGCCGGGAGCATGGGGTTTAGATAAAGACGCCAACGAGAGTAAAGATGCGTTCTTACTCAATCATTTAATTTCAGAGCTTCTACCGCCAAAACAGAGCTTCGCTGATATAACCAACTCTGACCCAGTTACTGGGCAGGCGGCTTGGTGCGACCTATGTGTAAAAATTACACCCGCAGCTGAGGATGAGGTCGGCGCTTGGCCACAGTTCGAACAGGTACCACCATTTCCAAATCAGAAACCGTCGCCAAAAGAAATTAGCTATGCCACGCATGAAAATGTAAATCTGAAGCGCTCCCTTAAAGATATTCTGACGCGAGGTAAGACATAATGAAACTCGGTTTAGTAATCGACCTGGATACCTGTGTTGGCTGCCATGCTTGTGCAACTGCATGTAAACAATGGAATACCTCTGGCACAATTGGGCCTTTATCTGATCAGGACCCATATGGGAAAGACCCTAATGGATCATGGTTAAATCGGATTCGTACATACGAAGTAAAAGAGCAAGGATGCAGCTCACAAAAGTTCGACCTACACGCGCTTGCTACTGCGGGCGATTCACCGCTTAGCTACTCTGGTACTAATTTGGCAACTGGCGCGCCAGCGAGCAAAACGGTTCATATGCCAATGTCGTGTATGCAATGTGAAGACGCAGATTGCGTTACCGTTTGCCCGACCGGGGCTTCTTACAAGCGTGCCGAAGATGGCATTGTATTGGTAGACCAAGATAAATGTATGGGCTGCAATTTATGTTCCTGGGCTTGTCCTTATGGTGCGCGTGAGTTGGATGAAGAGCAAGGTGTGATGAAAAAATGTACGCTCTGTGTTGATCGTATTTACGACCAAAACTTACCGGAATCAGAGCGCAAGCCAGCTTGTGTGCTAAGTTGCCCGACGAGTTCACGAGTGTTTGGTGACTTTGATGACCCAACATCGGAGGTAAGTCGTTTGACTGAGGAGCGAGCCGGCAAGGCCCTTATGCCTGAACTTGGTTACAAGCCTACCAACCGTTATCTTCCTCCACGAGAGAAGGGGAAGGTTCCCGCGATGGCAAAAACAAATGAGCCAGCATTATCCAAACTAAAGAAATGGGCTAATCGAGTCATCGCTCGCTAAACCGAACTTAAAAGAATACGCAAAATGAAACCAGCATTCTCAGTACTATTTTTCACCGTCACATCAGGCATAGGATATGGGCTAATGATGTGGTTAGTAGCAATACAGATAATCGCTGGCCGAGTTGGTGATATGACGAATTTTCTTATCGTCGGATTTATTGGTTTAACCCTAGCGACACTCGGATTGTTGTCTTCAAGCTTGCACTTGGCTAATCCCAAGAATGCGTGGCGAGCATTTAACCGTTTTCGCACTTCTTGGTTGTCTCGTGAAGGTGTATTTTCGGTGCTTTACTACCCAGTCATTTTAGTTTACGCCTACTTTCTCTACAGTAATGGTGGTGAGCTTACAGTCGTTGCGAAAACAATTGGTGTGCTTTCGATATTAATCGCGTTGGCGACTGTCATTTGTACCGGCATGATTTACGCCAGTCTTAAACCAATTCGGCAGTGGCATAATCCATTGGTTACTCCGCTATACGTTTTGTTTAGTTTTATGAGTGGTGCCTTGGCGTATAGCTTGTTGAGCTTAGCGTTAGAAGATAGTCTGTCGGATGTCGTAACTCGAGCCTTTATATTGTTACTTTGCGTCTCCTTTGCGATTAAGTTGTTGTACTTTAAATCAATTGGTAAACCTGAAGGTTCTACTATCAGTACTGCCACAGGGTTCAGCCAAGCTCAGGTTCGCTTACTCGATGCTGGCCACAATGCCGATACCTTTCTAACCAAAGAGTTTGTATTCGATCCGGGTGCTGTCAAGTTGTTGCGTTTGCGCTACTTGATGATTGTTCTCGCTTTCGGTGTGCCATTAGCTCTTATTGTCGCGGCATACTATTTAGACGTCGCTCCCGCTGCCTATCTCGCAATGATTTCATTGTATGTTGGGCTTTTCGTAGAGCGCTGGTTGTTTTTTGCTGAAGCGCGCCACGTGGTGCGTTTGTATCATGGTGACCAACGAGCCTGAATCGCACTCTAGGTAATTTTGAAACTACTGAGCTTAGAAATAATCTTAGAAATAACTTTAGAAGAAATATGACCGCACTAATTTTAGACGGCAAAGCCGTTGCCAAGAAAACTGAAGAAGAACTGTCAATTCGCGTTGCTAAACTTAAAGAAGCCGCCAACGGTGCAACGCCGATACTCGCGACAATTCTAGTTGGTGCCGACCCCGCGTCGGCTACGTATGTGAAAATGAAAGGCAATGCCTGTGCTCGCATTGGTATGGACTCTATTCGCGTTGAAATGAGTGAAGAAACCACAACTGAAGAATTGCTCGCCAAGATTGGCGAATTGAACGCCAACCCTGATGTTCATGGCATATTGTTGCAACACCCCGTGCCTAGCCAAATTGATGAGCGCGCTTGTTTCGACGCCATCGATCTAAGCAAAGATGTAGACGGCGTGACGTGCTTAGGTTTTGGTCGTATGGCGATGCAAGAACAAGCCTATGGCAGTGCAACCCCACAAGGAATCATGCGCTTGTTAGAAGCGTATGATATTGAGCTGCAAGGTAAGCACGCAGTTGTTGTTGGCCGTAGCCCAATTTTGGGTAAGCCAATGGCGCTGATGTTATTGAACGCCAACGCAACGGTAACCATTTGCCATTCGCGAACACAGAATCTGCAAGACTTTGTCGCACATGCAGACGTAGTTGTTGGTGCTGTAGGTGTGCCAGAACTAATCAAAGCTGACTGGATCAAAGAAGGCGCGGTGGTCGTTGACGCCGGTTATCACCCAGGGGGTATTGGTGATATTGAACTAGCCCCTTTAGCCGAGAAAGCCAGCGCGATCACTCCGGTACCGGGTGGCGTAGGCCCAATGACAATCAATACTCTGATCTATCAGAGTGTTGATGCAGCCGAGAAAAAACTACTTTCCTAAGCACTAATATTACTATTTTTATCAAAGGCTCAATGCTATCTGCTTGAGCCTTTTTTAATTGCGTAAAACCAAGCCTAAATGATGAGAAAACTGCTTAATTTTTGCGTTAACAGTCTTATTAGCCAGTGTTAGTACGCTCGCTGTTTCGCCTGATTAATCGTTGGCTGATGCCGCAGCCTCCGAATACTTAAAGGTTTATAAGGATAGATAAGACGAGGATAGATTTATTTCGTTTAACTTCGATGATACCGCTTTAGAGGACTAGTCTATGGCTTTAGTGCCAAGGGGAAAATACAAATTAGGAGTTTTTTGGATTGGAGTAGAGGTAAATTTTCGCTTGCCGATGATCAGGATGTTCTTTCAATTGAAGCGCATGTTATCTTAGGGAACGCTGTTGTTACTAAGGGGCGTTTCAATCAGTTTAATTACAAGAGTAAGAAATTGAGGCCTTGGCGATTTGTGATCTACCAGCGTTTTAATGCCGA
>CAYQVT010000222.1:0-6328 GCA_964420885.1 uncultured Gammaproteobacteria bacterium | reverse complement strand
GCGGCAAAAGTAAAAGACTGCGATCAATTATTTGAATTGAAAACGATACCACCAAATAGGTCGCCACAATGGGCACCCAAACTAATAGACCAGCAACTAGATATCGTCTTAAACGCGCCATGTGTTAGCCTTAATCCACCGCAGCCGCAGATTTAGATTCAGGGCTGGCCTTGGGTGTTGTCGCAGCACTGGGCTCAGACTTAGTTGGCTGTTTGCCTGAATTTTTGAAGTCGGTTTCGTACCAACCGGTCCCTTTTAACTTAAAAGCAGCCGCCGTGACTTGTTTTTTTAGACTAGGCGCTCCGCATGTTGGGCAATCCACTAACTTTGGATCGCTCATCTTTTGCAGTGCTTCTAAGGCGTGACTGCAATCGGTGCACTGATACTGATAAATAGGCATTTTCTTAAAGTTTCTTCGAAAATCGTTATAGTTGTTTGCTTAATCGGCTCATAGCGCCAAAAACAGCGCGGCATTATACCGCTAACTACCGGCAATCGTCATATTTTCAATGACGATAGATCCACATTCTGTATGACCTCGACGATCGTCATCGTTGCCAATGGCTACTATATTTTGATACATCTCTAGCAAATTGCCTGCGACGGTGATTTCTTCTACTGGGTATTGTATCTCTCCATTTTCAACCCAAAAGCCAGCCGCACCGCGAGAGTAATCGCCCGTGAGCATGTTGATGCCCGACCCGATTAACTCCGTAACCAACAAACCCGACCCCATTTGTTGCAATAACTGCTCACGGGTTTGACCGGTATTACTGACTGTAAGGTTACGCACGCCGCCTGCATTAGCAGTGGACTCAAGCCCTAACTTACGTGCTGTATAGGAACCTAAGACGTAGCTTTGCAAACACCCCGTTTCGACAATAGCTCGGTATTCCGGAGTTGCGATACCTTCGCCGTCATGCCATGCACTGCCAGAAGCTCCTAATTTATGCGGATTTTCAGCAATGTTCATAAAGTCAGGTAGCACATCTTCGCCAATTTTATCTAACATGAAGCTGGCTTTCTTATATATCGCCCCACCTTTGAGTGCTCCGATTAGATGCCCGATAAGACTTCTAGCCATGCTAGGGTCGTACATTACGGTTGCTTGGCGCGAAGCAATTTGGCGTGCGCCTAAACGCGCCAAGGTTCGTTCCGCGGCGACTCTACCAATGTCGACGACACTATCCAATTTAGCCGCATTGCGATTGCTGTCGTACCAGTAATCACGCTGCATGCCGTTTTCATCAGAGCCGATGACTGAGCAAGAAATACTGTGTTGGCTGGCAAGACTATCACTGGTAAAACCGTGAGAGTTAGCATAAACAGCTGAGCCCGAGTAGGAATTAACCGAGGCTCCCTCAGAATTAGTTATTTGCTCGCTCTTTTCAATAGCGGCCTGCTCGCATTGCTTTGCCATCTCGAGCATTTCGGCTTCGTTGGCGCTCCATAGATGATACAAATCCAAGTCTATGGCGTTTGTAGCCATGCGATCCGCATCGCCTAAGCCAAAACAGTTGTCAGCTCCGGTATAACGTGCGATGGAAATCGCTGCATCAACTGTGCTGCGAATGCCGTCTTGACTCAAATCTGCACTGCTTGCCGAGCCAGTCTTATGATCTTTGTAAACGCTTATCGAAAACTGCGCATCATTGTTCTTTTCGACTGTTTCCAGCTCTTGCTGGCGAGCGGTGATAGAGATACCGGTACCTTTGTGCAGAGAAACCTCGGACTGATCCGCCCCTTGCTTTGTGGCATAGTCAATCGCGAACTCGGCCGCGCTAGACAGATTTAGATCGCTCATAGCTCAACCCCTCCTACCGTCAGTGCGTCCATTTTCAAGGTAGGTTGACCCACGCCGACCGGAACACTCTGGCCATCTTTACCACATACTCCAACACCTGAATCCAGACTCATGTCGTTACCGACCATACTAATGGTCTGCATCGCCTCTGGGCCATTGCCAATTAATGTGGCACCTTTAACTGGGGTGGTAATCTTGCCATCTTCTATTAGATAAGCCTCACTTGAAGAAAACACGAATTTACCTGAAGTTATGTCCACTTGACCGCCACCAAAATTGACCGCGTACAAGCCCTTCTTAACGCTCTTTATAATTTCTTCAGGCTCATGCTGGCCCGAATGCATATAGGTATTGGTCATGCGAGGCATTGGTAGATGCGCAAATGACTCGCGCCGTCCGTTTCCTGTGACATCCATACCCATCAGTCGGGCATTATGTTCGTCTTGCATATACCCTTTAAGAATGCCATTTTCTATCAAGGTCGTATTCTTGGTCTGATTGCCTTCATCATCTACGCTTAAGGATCCACGTCGGTCTGCAATGGTACCGTCGTCCACAACCGTACAAAACTCGCTGGCGACTTTTTCGCCGATACGGCCAGAAAACGCCGATGTGCCTTTGCGGTTAAAATCACCTTCTAAACCGTGTCCAACCGCTTCGTGCAATAGAATACCTGGCCAACCGTTGCCCAACACCACTTCCATGGTTCCCGCAGGCGAATCGATCGCCTTTAAACTAACCAAGGCTTGGCGGACAGCCTCGTGAGCATAGTGCTCAATTGTTGCGGTATCAAAATAATCGAAACCAAAACGACCCCCACCTCCCATTGAACCTCGCTCGCGTTTGCCATCTTGTTCAACGATGACTGACACGTTCAGTCGAACTAACGGTCTCACATCCGGAATTTGGCGACCATCACTGGTGACAATCAACACGACTTCATACACGCCTGACAATTGAGCGATCACTTCCTTAACTCGAGAATCTTTTGCACGCGCAGCTCGATCAGCGTGCTCCAAAATCGCTATTTTACTGGCATCATCCAGGGCTGCCACTGGGTCGAGCTCCGAATAAAGCGGTTTAATCTTGGTAGCACGCCACGATTGATTTGCTTGAATATCTTGCCCTCGGCGACCGATGGCTGACACCACGTCGGCAGCCGCTAAAATAGACGTTGCGTTTAGGTCTTCACTGTAAGCGAACGCTGTTTTCTCGCCGGCCACCGAACGTAAACCAACACCTTGGTCGATATTAAAACTGCCGGTCTTAACTTGGCTTTCATCGAGTGACCAACTTTCATGTTTTGAATATTGAAAATACAAATCAGCAAAATCGCAGCCATCTACATTAGTGAGCTTTTGAACTAAATCATTCAGATGAGTGTCAGACAAGCCAGTGGGCTCGAGCAAGATGGCTTGCGCGATGGATAAATGTTCTTGATTCATAATTATTTTATTTACGTCCAAATGACGCTGGTGATAAACGCATCGAGCCAAAGGTGTATTCTGGCCTAACAAACCCTACGGCCTTGGCCGCTCGTATTCTATTTCGTTGGCTGCCAACGAGGCAGCGGTAGATCATAGCAAAACTCGGCTAAGAAATAGATATTTTCAAACACAGAAAATCGCCTAACTTAATGACAAACTATGCTTATTCTAAGGATGCTATGTTTAATTGAGTACCGCCAACTAAGACAAAACCCCAAGACAATGAACCCATCAAGCATATCGGCCTGATCACCATTATCAGATGACGAGAAGCTGGCTTAGTTAACTTGTTTCACCGTTTCACGAGTCGCTGTGTCGATCTCAACCATCTCAAAGTCCTCCCAGGTTCCAAGTGCTCGATAGCTTTTGAAACTGGAATTACGCATTTCATCCTTAAAAATTCGTTGTGTGATAAACACAAATGCGCCAGCGGCGGGATTAGCTAAGGCGCTCAGCAAAGCCAAGTTTCCTCCAAGTTCGGGGGACACATGAACTTCGAGATCTACCAGTTCTTTATTCAAATCAATTTTGCCTTCCATACGCACAAACACCGATGGAGCAAGGACAAAAGCCTCACTCAGTATTGCTTCACCATCAGCGAATGCACCGGCGTAGCGCATTCGATCAAACTTAAGACCCGAGGCAAACACGTCGCGAAAATCAAATACCAATCGACGCGCAATCGCATTAAAATTAAGCAGACCGAGAAGATTAACGCCACCGGGTTCAATTTTGACTAATTCACCATCTTTTATAAATGCGTCGAATTCGCCATTAAGCCTGCCATAGTCAAATTCGTGCGGCGCCCCAATCCAGCGCAGTTTACCTTTGACAGTTCCCTCACCCTTTTTAATCACACCGTCGAAATCTAATTCATTAAATGCGCCCTCGGCTTCATCGATCACGGTATTAAATGTGAATTTTGAAATCGAACCGAATTCCTTATTATTCACCCAACTTCCACTGGCTTTAGTACTAATGCCATTGTGATTTAATTCAAAATCATCAATTAGCCATTGTTCTCCGTCGGGTCTACCGCTTAGTGACATGGTTCCTAAGCGCTTACCGGACAAACTGACGTTTTCTACATTCAATGAGAGCAAAGGAAAATCACTTGGTTTTAGGCTGTAGTCTATACTTTCCAAAGGCGCATCGGGGTTGGGTTCTTCACTAATGACCAGCTCGGATAAATTGAAACCATAATTACTTACCGCATCTCTTGGACGCAGTTGCATGGTGCCATTGACGTTGTCACCACTCAGAGTTCCGATCCATTGTTGGCCATCTACTGAAACGGCGGTTATGTCGAGCTCACCAAACTCCCGATCAAGAAAAATAGGATTATCAGCGACCACATTCACCGTCCGCATAGCGTCTAAAAAATCGGTATTGTCGGCGGGCACTTCTGGCTCGTAGAGTGCCAAATCTATGATTGCACTTAGCCATTCGTCAAGATTAATATCGTCATCTCTAATAGAGAAATTGACCCCCGGTTTAAGCACTATCGGACCACCTTCGCCGACCTTGATCAATGAATTATCGAATAAAGAGGGTGTAACTAGGTCGCTATCTTGAAATTTGTTAGATCTAAAACGCGCATTCAATTGGTCGCCATACTCGATCGACAATGATTGTTCGACATCTTGGCCACCCAATGACATCGAAAAATTCATATGTGACCCTTGTTCAGCTGCTTTTTTTAGTGGTGCAGGCGCGGTCACCTCTATGCCTTCGAGATTAGATACCCCTCGAACATCAACCCGATTACCTTCGAATAGCACCGAACCCTGCCAGGGCGCCTCACCATCAATCCAGGTCAATATGTGTTCGCCTACCCAAGGTCTAAGCTCATCGCTATTCACGACACCGGTCGCAACCAGCTTCACAACCGGAGGTTGCGCATCTTTTACCGTTACCACTTCCCCGCGTGTTTCACCACCCAGAAAAGTAGCGCTTACGTCGTCGGATTCGACTCGTCGTTCCGTAAAAGCCACCGTCGCGTTAATGTCGCTTACTGCAACGCCTCCTGATAGAACACCGTGTCCGCTGCGCACCACTGATGTGCCTTTTACGCGAGTATTGTTCACATCATTAAGAACCATGTCCACTTGAGTTTCAATATCGACCCAGCCACTGTCGGCAATAAACGGCAGTACATCCGCACGGTTTTCAGGCTTAATTAGTGGGCCATTGAACAAAAAGTCCATTCCTTTAACCAAAGACGTAGTTGTTTTTCCTTGCACACGCAAAGCACGGTCGACCTGAAATAAAGAACTAATTTGCAACTCTGCGTCGCTCAATGGATCTCCATTGAGCCAAATTTCCGACGGAGAAATGGTTAGCAATTCATTCTTTATGGTCGCCGAGCCCACTGCGCGCGTAGCCGGTGGCCAATTCAAGGCAGGAGCATAATCGACAGTCACATCGGCAAAATCCGCGCGCGCTTCTAAGGTTGCCCTATCCTCTGCAAATGCAGCGCCCGATACTTCCCCTTTATACGTCACCAAACCATTACTGATACTGCCGGATAAAAACGCATTGCTTGACCAGGTTCTAAAGTTTCTAAGCTTTGGGTCCTTCGGCAAATACCCTGCAAGCTTATTAATTTCGAACACTTCAAATTCTGCGCTTGCGTCTAAGATAATAAGGGCTTTTTCACCACTCTTGTTAGCACCGGTCACTAACTCGCCAACTTCGGAATAGCTCAGATCGGCCACCGAATCAACTTTAAATAATTCGCCAAAATTTGACACTCTACGCGCCTTAGTATCGATATTCGCCTTGGCATAAATATTTGAGATACGTGCGTTTTGGTCCTCAAATATTCCATTTAATACCGAGAATTCGACGCCCCCAGCAATTCCTATTTCCCAACTAAATTCACCCATCGCGCGGGTAATCTTAAAACTCTTGTCGTACCAACGCGACCAGCTAAATTCAGAGTTTTGTGTTTCAAAAATAAAGGTACCCCCGCGAGGCGAGGCTTCTAACTGACCACCTAAGTTATTCATCGCCGGTGCTCGCCCAACTGACTCAA
>CAYQVT010000221.1:0-6355 GCA_964420885.1 uncultured Gammaproteobacteria bacterium | reverse complement strand
TCATCAAGTGAGTTCAGCTCATCACCGTCGCTCAATAACGTCTTCACATAATTAACAGCCAGACGTAACTTACCTGCAAAACCCGCAGGCAATACCTCTTCGCCAACCCCCGAACCAGTTGTTGATCCAACCTCGTCGGCATTACTTACACCCCGGTCATTCTGTTGTGCGGTGACGTTGTTTGGCGAATTGCTTGAGTCGGCAAATTCCGGGTGATTGACCAAACCCATTTTACGGACAACACGAGAAGCAAGCTGCCTGGATCTTAATAGCTCAAATTGCGTCTCGTAGTACTCGCCACTTTCTGTTTCCGCATTCAGCAAGTCGTCTATTGAGACCACATTCGCTCTCTGCGATTCGATCAACAGGGTGGATGTGGCGCGATAAATTGGCGTGGCGGTGTAGGCATAGTAAGCGGCCAACGCAGTCACCAGCGCAGTAAAAAAGGTTATTAACCACTTATGCTTGCGTAGGATTCGTACATAGTGTTGAAAATCGATTTCAGGCACTAGCGAAGAGCTCTCGCGTTGTTCCGCATAGTCCGAAGGTGAGTAAGTATTTTGGTTCGTTTGCATAAAAAAATGCCACAAGGTTCAACTACGATGCTGGAATGCTGTTCGAATTAATGAGCAGCATACAGCGAGTTCAGATCTTATTTAACAACCTATAATTTCCAACAGATTAAGCACGCTGGACAGGAATGTCGGTTTATTTTAAGAGCGAGGGGCTGGCACCAGCTTTTACTCGCTTTCCTTTCGAAAATTCTACTGTACCCGTGCCGGATGAGTCACGTGCGCGATTCTCATCTTGATGAAACAACAAATATATAATTGAATATACAGTATTCAACCCGACCAAAAAGTTACATTACAGTCAACTATTGAAAGATAAATCCAGGAAAATGTGACTTGAGACACGCAATCATTTGCCACTAAAGACTGCCTGTTAACGTCAAAGAGATTTGACGCTGTTGGAAATCCAAGTCAAGAGCCTGAGCTTGGTTCGGACAAGTTTCACTATCTCTTTGATTTTGCTGAATTTTTAAGCCCGCCGCTAGCCATCTACGTAACGATAAATTCAACGAAAAAGCGATGCCAGAGTCCACCTCAGATTCGGCAGGACAGTTTCTTGACAGGTTATCCAATTCAAAGCCCAGGACATGCGCTAAGCGGTCTGACCATTGGTAGTTCCACTGGGCTTCAAACCGGGTAGAAACAGCTTGATTGCCTGTATCAGCACCTGCTCCGGCGCCGTCAAAAAAATCTCTTTCGAGCGAAAGGTCAATCCTGGATAGCCTGGAAGTTGAAAGAAAAGCATCGATAGCGACCAAGAATTCTGTTTGACTATCCCTGGTACCGTCAAACGATGCTCGTGTGGCACCGAGAAAAAAACTCCCACCGGACTTTTCGGAGGCTTCAATCGATACGCCGGCTACCAATCCAAGCTCATTTCGATCCTGCCTGATATCTGCATCAAAATCTGTGCTGTTACCTCGGAGTCGAATTTCCGCACGTGTTTTACCGCTAAGCCTGGTCGATATTCCAACTAGCGGGGTGACACGCGTAAAAGAAGCTGTATCAGTTAACAGACTGTTGTTCAAAAATTCCCTATTTAATACAGAAATAGCGGAAATGACATTTGCCCTGGCATTTTTGGTCCCGTATCTATGCCTGAGCTGCAACTGCAGGTTACGAATCTCAGTCTGGTCAAGAAACTCCGGTGCGAATCGGGTAAATTCTGTGCCAAGAGGATTGTGGGTAAGTTCAAGCGATACGCCTGCGAACAACCGTGATCGACTCGAAAATTCTGTATCGAGAGTTCCTCTGAATAGATGATCATCAAAATCAGTAGCACTTTCCTCAAAACTCGCAAAACTTCCCTGATAGGCAGCATTTACCTTTGTTAAACGCTTATCGGCCGTCCAGGTCAAGGACGGATGCAGGATCACTCCTCTGTTGTCCAGTTCATTGGTTGAACGGCGAAGAGCATTATCATTTGTTATGAACTCTAGACCGATTGTAGGAAATAGCCGGGACTCACCAATATCTATTGACTGCGCACCAAGATTTGACTGTGAATGCAATGTGGTTGAATACACAAGCAGAGCAAAGCCAACAGCTACTGAACTATTTAATGAAAGGAATTTGGCCATCATAGATTATTGTTGAGACTAAAAACACACGCTCCTATTATAAGATAATATATTAGAAAACACTTGTATAAATAAAGATCACTTGATTTACAAGTGTACGCTCCTAAAAACCAACGTCCAAAATATAAACAAAAGTAACCAGTCGTTAATAGATTTAAACTGCCTTACTATTTAAACCATCAATTGTAAAAAATAAATATTCTTATTTAAAACCGATTCAGCGCGATCAGAGGCTGAATAAGAGAGCATCTGAACGTCTCTGGCCTTAAAAACTACGATAAAACGGATATACTGCTCCTCAACCAAAACTCCATTCTTTGATTTTAAGAGGATACGTTCTATCGACCACCCCACTAATCCTGTCAATTTAAGTAACACCGTTTCTCAAATCTTGAACCAAATCGTCCCCCATACTCTCGCAATCAGTACCAATCGGTGCCAACCATAGCGCATAAAAATTGCGAACGGGTCGAATTTCAAACAAGAGACAATCTGTAGATTGGCCAATAACATCGTGCACTTTACCACTTTGCGATACCACACATAACCCAGACCCTATCCAGCCCCTATGGTTTGACAACTGCTCAAGCCCAGCAGTTATTCGAAATTCCGTCAAAGGATGGCAGTTTAATAAACTGTCGCTCCATTCATCGATAACAAGTACACCATATTTTTCGTGCACAAATACCGTTCGTAGAACAAAGGATGAGACGTCCGAAATATGCCTATGAACACCCGAAACATATGACCAGCCAATGTCAAGCACCCCACTCTTCACTTTGGGTTTTGAGCTTCTTCTCCCAACTCTGTATGAATGCCAGGCATCCATGCCCAATGCACCTTCATAGCGTGGACCATTATGGGTGACCGCTGATCGAGTCAGATCTCTGGGTAGTCCAGGCGTATACGCCTCAACACCATAATCGGACACCCACTTATTATTACTTAAGTATATCTCGATAGAAAGCACATCATCGTGACCATGGCCTGGTGCATCGAGAGGCCCTATTGCCCCCACGTCAAATATAACCTGTATCCCGCTGCTTTCCAGTTTTGCAAATCCTGCACTTTCCAGTAGCTGAAAGTTTTTGGATGTATGTCCTCTACCATCAATACCCGCAGCTTCTGTCCGCCCGACATTATTAGTACTAAGCTGATCTCGTAATAAAAACAACGAAGGAGCTTCACCCAGCCAGGAGTCACCAAACAAAGATGGTTCACCATTGTCATAACAAACGACTTCTGTGGCAGCTACCATTGAGTTTGCAATTGTGGTTAACTTTACTATGTGCTCCTCTTGCAAGACGTTCTTACCTAGCGAGAGAATTAATGCACAGTCTGCGATCATTAATAGATGATACATTGGGCACAGCTCGGCGTGCATACCATCCGGTAGAGTTTGATACTCCAACACATCAATATACTTTTTTACTGTGTTCGAACTTATTTTTTCAGTCCAAAACAATTCGCTGATACAAAGCGCCATCATGTTTTTGGAAAGATGATTATAATGGAGATCGTACTCGACATACTTGTTAACAAACGCCGTATGAAAACCAATACTCTCATCTACTTTTTGTTTACAATCTACCGTTAATTGTCCATCAAACATACAACGCAAACAAATAAGATTAATTAATCGATGACTGGCCGAATAGCAATGCCACTCTATGGTTTGGCTATCAGGGAAACTCCAGCACGACATACTGTTATAATGTCTGGCTACATTTAATAGCAAATCTTCTTTGAACTCTGAATTGAGAAATTCAGGATTAAGCAGATGATTTAAGTAACTGAAAGTCATCTTCCACAATGCTGTTTTATCACGCCGATCATATCTAAGCTCATGGCTTGAAAAACAAGCATTCTCGCTTACGTTATGAATAGTGACTTCGAAACTTGATTGACCGCGTACCTTGATGCCACAGCTAGTAGTGTTCTCCATATTTGCTTTTAGATGTGCCAACACCAGCAATGGCTTAGCGATACCCTGACACTTGTACTCCAATCCCTTTGCTGCTATACGGTTAAACCAGATACGCGGATACTTGTCCCGCAATTTCCGAGATGCTCTTAGCTTTAGTCTAAAGTATATTCTGCTGGCAGGTATATATTTGACCGCATGGAACGCCCTAATATATTTCTTGCAATATTTTTTTATAATTTGCATTTAAAACCTTTTTTGGAGAAGCTCATCTATATAAACAAAGCCTTAATATCTAAACTGATTTCGTATATTGCTTTACAACGTTAAAATAAATTAGAACGCCAATGCGATAAAGCGAGTGTTATTCTGGAAGCAAACATATCACCTTCAATTTAAATATAGATTGAATAAGAAAATATTTTTGAACCCAATTAACAGAACAATCTGAACTTAATGTAAGTTCAACTAAGAACGGGATCTATTTTTACCTTCTCCGGACGAACACCTCTAACACCACGGACCTGATAGATTGCAAGTAAGTTAAGTATCCAACATTTCATCAATTATTTTGTGACCAATGCTACAATCTCATCCTACTGGCGAGTGTAAGAACTGGCCCAATTTTCAGACGGCAAGAATAATTATTAAAGGGTAAATAAGAGACAAAGCCGGGATTCTTACTAACTGGCATCGGTGTATGTTCTGGGCAGTATTGTTTATTTAACCATGCTTGCAAGCGAATCGATTCGTTGTTCTAAATCGATTAAAAACCAAATAAACTCTGCCGGATGGACTTTACACTGGCAGTTTCAATCGCGCAAAGTACAAAAGAGCGAGCCTATTCTGTTTCAAAGGGGTATCACCATTTGTGGAAACAGACTTCGCTTGCAAAATTTGGATAGAGGCGTCGGCGGTTTTTACATTATGAAAGATTAGGACAAACTGCAGTGATACAAGACTCGTTTTAGGCTAATACCGACAAATGCGAAACGACTCACTGTTTTAAGCTATAACTGAATGTTAGGATATTTAACTAATGCAAGTGAACTCATCGCATGTTGAAGATTTATTTAAGTTAGAAACAATTGCCTAATATAATAATAACGTGTTCAATGAATAAAAGCTTCTATATTAAAATATTATGGACGATACATACCTAGGAAACGGCCCTGCGATCACTAGCCTCAACAAAGCTGGCAAAAATGAATCTTTAAACCTTCTTGCTCCCAACAGTTCTGGTTTGGATCGTGGACAGAAATCGAGTTCCACGGGCACAACTGACCAGTGCGAAGAATTATTATTCAACGCCACGACAATGGGCGACATGCTAACTGGTTTAAATTCAAAACAGACTCCTCGAACGGCGATAAGAGGCTTAACACTACTAGCTTTTGATCTAATCGTGATAGCACTAACAATTATTCTCGCTTTCGTACTTATTGACGCTGCAAACTTATTGATCGGCCGAACACCAGTGACCGAGGCTAGCTCTAAATCACAAATGCAGTATGCTTTGCTTTTCTGTACCCCTATATTGGTCATTACTTCATATAGTTTTGTTAAAGGGCACTACATATCAAGGTCACCATTGTGGGTAGAGTTACGAGACATTAGTCGCGCGATAATTCTAGTCGCAGCTATTGAAGCAATGCTGCTATTCACTTTGAAGTTCCATTTCTCAAGGTTGTGGTTAGGGTTATTTCTATTACTGTGTTTTATCACACTCCCAATAGGTCGAATCGCCGCTAGAAGGGTTTTAAAATGGTTTAAAATCTGGGAACTTCCAACATTGATTATTGGCAACGGTGTGAATGCAAAAACTCTAGCAACAGCGTTGATTAATGATAAATTCATGGGTCACAAAATAATGGGATTTCTAGATCCTGTTTCTTACAAATATATACCTGCAAACCTTCAAGACAGTGAAAATTTTAATGTCGAAAACATAAAATCACTTCTCTCTAATCAAATATTTTCAGAATCTCCCTACTTGGTGTTCGCCATGGATACCTATGAAGAATTACAGGAGAACCGTACGCTCGTTGACTATTGCATATCGCGTTCGACCAATATAACGTTCGTTCCTCCTTTCAGTGGCATACCGTTGTACGGTGCAGAGATGATCAACGTTTTTAGCAACGATGCAATAATCCTAAAACTTCATAACAATCTTCTAAAAACACATGTTCAACTTTTTAAGCGTTGCTTCGACATTATCGTTACGACCCTAGCGATTATTGTCCTTAGCCCGGTATTACTATTTTCATGGTTCATAA
>CAYQVT010000220.1:0-6359 GCA_964420885.1 uncultured Gammaproteobacteria bacterium | reverse complement strand
AATTGACTGTTATTGTCTCTTAATTCTGTGTCCAAGGGTATTAGACCACTACAACTATAGATAAAAAAATGGAAATGGACATTTCAAATGATTTTGAAATACTGATCGAAAAAGTATTCAAGTATATGAATGCGAGAAATAATTTCATATCGAGTAAAACGAAACAGTGGCAGTGGTCCCGTGAAGGAACAATATATGCTGGCAGGACGTACCTTGTACTTGCTCACGTAGGTGGTAGTTTGGAAAAGCTAGTCAAAGACTTCAAATTAAACTCTGTACCCAAAATCTCTAATAATTACTAACCTAAAGTCAACCACGTCCTTTCTTAGATTGCAGTAGTCTCATTATGGTTGTTCGTTGTTTTTGCTGATAGAGATAACAGTAATGAAAAAGCGCTTTATTTGAAATCGAAAATTTATTCAGAATCCTCTTTCAAGGTTCGCTCGATTTATATCAACGTTATTTTGTCTTGACGATCAAAGAGACTATTTGTTAAGGTTTTGCGGATGGTGGGTAGGAATGTGGATAATTAATAGGCAATCATTGTTCTTGGTGAACAAAAGACAAGGAAATGCAAAATAGGCTGCGTCTCCCTAACGATAACTGGAATTTTCATTGTTTTTTTAGTCTGTTCTAAACAACAAACTGTTACTAGGAAGTTTCTGATTCAGGCACTCATAAAACCGTGCTAATCAGCTCTTAGCATTATGATTTTTATATATGGAGATTAGTTTTTCGTGAACATTACTAGACCTTTTTTATCTTCGATTTACATAATTTTTTCACTCTTCGTCTACTCGAGCAGTGCAGTCGCTCAACAAGAAGACTTATGTAAAAGTGAGTTTTTCGAATGTGTAGAAGTAAACCCTTCACCTCCGTTTTTTCGAATATGTGCAGGTTGTTTTGCCCCAGAATTTGATTCTGTCGGTGAACTTCTTGAATTTTACAGTCCTACCGTTGGCGGTTGCATGTTAAAAGCAGAATCATCAGCCAGCTTTTCAGGCTACGCGGAACCAGGCGTGGGCCGTCAAAGAGATGCTGATGGACAAACGCTAATATCATGGAATTACTCTATAAATCGCTTTGAAAGAATCGTCGATGCGATAAGGGTTTCACCCGACGGTGTAGCACCTGGTGCAGACCCAAGTAGCTGTGATAATTTTGAAGTAAGTTTTAACGACCTCGTTAGAGAACGGTTTATTGAATGCCCGAGTCGAACTACTCTCGGTTTTTGTGGCGAATATAATGTAGCTAAAACACCCAAAGATCCGCCTTGTTCGAATACCACTAACAATCCTTGCCAAGTCTCTACTGGCGCAAAGGTTCGTCATGAAAGTGACATAACAGATGAATCTTTAGATCTCGTAAGAAATTATCACAGCTCAAATATTGCAAATTCTGGCTTTGGTCGGGGTTGGCATACGAAATATTTTAGGCGGATGATTCAGGTGTTTGCGAACCGAAGGTTTGTCGTCTCTTTAATCGAAGAAGGCGGTAATCGGGTCACATGGAGTGCATCTGGAGTAGGTGATCCAGATAATCAGTATAAGAGCTTTAGATCGATCCCCTTTGGAGGCGGTTTTCAATTAGTTAGCACTGACGAAACAGTTTCCAATTTTAACTCCGATGGCTTTTTGACAAACGAACGTTATGCTAACGGCCGTCTTTTAAATTATGCTTATGATACAGACAATAGGCTGATTCGTGTTAGCGATGAATATGGTAAGGAACTTCGGTTTTCTTATGGGTTGGGTTCAAATCTAATTTCATCAGTCACGGACGCGGTGGGCTCTGTTACTAAATACACTTATGATGAAAATGACAACTTGGTTACCGTTACTTACCCTGATTTAACCGCAGATGATAACGACAATCCAACAAAAACCTACCATTATGAAAATTCTGACTACCCTCACCACCTAACCGGAATTACCGATGAAAATGGTACCCGTTATGCCACTTTTACGTATGACGCTAATGGAAAGGCGAAGACTTCTGAACTTGGATTAACCAGCAATTCGGTTGGTCAGGAAAAAGTACAACTCGATTATCAAGGAGAGAACTAATATGAGTAACATTTCAGTTCGCGCGATTCTGCCAGTTTTAAAAACTAGCCTTTTATCCTCTCTATTTACCTTTGGAGTCGTCCAAAATGCCATCGCAGCCAGTACACTGGTAACAGATGCAGTTGGAACTCAAGAGCTCTGGGAGTTTGAGGATGTGTTAGGCGTACAAAGGCTGACCAGTAAAATCAATCAGGTCGATGGTAAGGGTGTGACCCAAACATGGGACGCTAACGGCAATATGTTGACGAGAACCGACTCAGAAGGTCGTGTTACCTCGTACACCTATAATACAACCAATCAACGTTTAACTATGACAGAGGCGGTGGGAACGCCACAGGAACGTTTGACGTCCTATGAATACATAAATGCCGAGGTCGACTTAGTCACAAGAACCAGTTCTCCGAGTATTTTTGCAGGTAATTTTAAAGAAGTTATTAATACCTACGATAATAATTTGAATATAACCTCGGTTCGCATAAGCGGCTTTGACGCATTGGGTGGTCCGGTATCCAGAGAGTCTTTATTTGAGTACGATTCATTTGGAAAAGTGACACGAATAGATGGGCCACGAACAGATATCAGTGACGTCACCGTTCTCGAGTATTACAACTGTAACTCTGGGGCCGAATGCGGCCAGCTCAGAAAAGTGACCAACGCGGCAGGACATGTATCGAGCTATGATAGCTATGATGCGGTCTCACGCCTTACACAAAGTACGGATGCCAATGGTGTTGTTACTAGCTACACCTATCATCCTCGTGGATGGATTCTCAGTATGGTACAAACGCCTCCGACTGGTGCCGCCAGAGTAACCGTTTATGATTATGATAATGTCGGGCAGTTAATAAAAACGATCTTGCCCGCCGGGACTGAACTGAACTACGTTTACGACGCCGCTCATGATTTACGAGAAGTGTTCGATAATCTCGGTAATCGAGTTACTTATACCTATGATGCAAAGGGCAATCGCATTGAAGAATTAGTTTCTGACCCAGACGGTACCTTAGTGCTTAGCACTATTACTAGTTACGATATTCGCAACTTTATAGAATCAATCAATAATGGAGGTTCTGTTACACAACTTATCAACGATGCCGTTGGTAATTTGAGTACGCAAACAGATCCCAATGTGAATCCGAGTACCGAAACAAGCTTTGATGCATTGGACCGCTTACGCGAAACGGTTGACGCTTTAACCAATACCTCGAGTTATCAATATGATGTGGCTGATCAACTCACCGAAGTTGTTTCACTCAATGGTTCAACCACTCAATATGAGTACGATGATCTTGGTAACAAAACCAAAGAAATTAGCCCTGATCGGGGTGTTATCATTTATACCCATGATGATGCTGGCAATATCGCCAGCATGAGTGATGCCAGAGGGATAACAGTAAACTACGAATACGATGCACTCAATCGTATGACCAGTCGACGTTACCCTGATGCGAGCGAAGATATTTTCTACACCTATGATGCGCAATTGAGTGGCGACTCAACCGATAATATTTGTGGTGCTGGTGTGGGTCGCCTATGTCAAATGGTTGATCCGAGTGGGCAGTCTAATTATAGCTATGACGTTTGGGGTAATGTCTTAGCTAAAACCAAGCAAGAAGTAGCTCAATCAGGCGCAACGAATACCGATACCCAAACTTATATTACGCAATACAGTTATGACGATGAGAATCGTGTAGTTCAACAAACCAATCCTAATGGTTTACTCATTACTTATACACGAGACGCAATTGGTCGAATTAATGATATCGACATCACCTACCAAGGTGAGACAAATAGCCTGCTTGCTGGTCGTACTTACAGAGCTGATAATCTCGCAACGGGCCACGTGCTCGGCAATGGACTCGCCGACACAAGGCAATACGACTTACAAGGGCGATTAATCAGTCAAACCTTGGGTGAACCCTACAGTAAAGGGTACGCTTATGATGCCAACGGAAACGTTCTTAGTCAGGACATAAATCCTGATCCTGTTTTAAGGGATAAATTTGTCGAGCAAGGCTTTGCGGATCAAAGTTACAGCTATGATGTATTGGATAGAATCATTAATGAGAATAGTGTACTAGGTGTTCTGGACTTCACTTATGATGGAAACGGCAACCGGCTGAGTAAAGCGAGAAACAATACCGTGCGACCGTACGATTATAACACTGGCAGTAACCAACTCCTCAGTATTAATAATAAGCCAATCACATTAGATGAAGTTGGAAACACGTTAAGTGACAGAAATAACAAACGCCAATATGGGTATAACCAACGAAATCAATTGGAAACCATTATCCGAAATGGCCAATTGAGAGGTGTATATCAATACAATGCGAATAACCAAAGAACGAGTAAGCAGCGTACCAATAAAAGCGGAACGCAACGAACCTTTCATTACCAGTATGACCAGTTAGGCAATTTGATCAGTGAGTATCGACAAAGGAACAACGGTGATTATGCGCCTCAACATAGTTATGTGTGGTTGAATAATGAGCCTGTTGCACAGATCACTTTTAGGCAAAATGATAGTCAGACGATTAAACACATAACCTATATCACGACCGACCATTTAAATACACCACGAATAGGCACCGACGATGCCGGGCAAATCGTATGGCGGTGGGAGAGCGATGCTTTTGGTCAAGCTCAGCCTGATAGAGACCCAGATGGGGACACTAATAACCGAAATATCCGCTTGAGATTCCCGGGGCAGTATAGAGATAGCGAGAGTGGGTTAAATTACAATTGGAATAGGTACTACGATCCAGTAACAGGAAGGTATGTTACCTCCGATCCGATTGGTTTGGGTGGAGGGCTTAATACCTACGGGTATGTCGATGGTAATCCATTAGGATTTAGTGACCCAGAAGGGCTTGCGGCATGTGGCGGTGTTTGTATTGGAATAGGAGTCGGGGTTATTCGGGGAGTAACCCTTATTAGAAAGGCAAGAAAAGCATCTGCAGCAGCTGCTGCTGCAGAAAGATTGAAAAGAGCGGCTGACCCTGGTGATCCTGACAGTGATAAATGTAAGCGTTTAGCGCAAAAAATTGAAAACTTAGAAAATGAGATTTTTGATAAAAGGATTCCTGACTTAGAATCTAACCCTGGTAATTTGCCAGAGAGAATTGGGCCCGGAGAAAGGTTGAGGGACACTGTTCGAGGCCATAGGAAGCTTTTAGATAGGCAAATTCGTAGGCTGAAAGAACTTCAAGATCGCTATGATCGAGAATGTAAACCACAACAATGTGAATGAGTACAAGAATTACCATGAGTTTAGGCGTATATGAAGCAGCAATAATGAAATCCAACGCTAACAATAGTGAAGGCATTTTTGAAAAAATTGCAGATAAATATGAAGATGATCTTTTAGAAAGTGATACGTTTCCAGATGGTTATTTTGAGTTTTTTTTAAGGTTAATATCAGAGGAAAATTTTTATTCATTACCCGGGGTTTGGAACTTTTTATTAGTTCTAGGTACTGAAAAAGAAAAACTAACATCGTCACATTACGAGCAAATTTCTAACACCTTGATTGAAAACTATTCGAAATACAACGATGAAGATCTTTGCTTAGCAGTCTGTGATTTTGTTGCTAGAAATTATTCAACAGTTGATGCTAGACGGATATTTGATTCACTAGAAAAGATCGAGTTGAATAAAAGTCAAGAACATCAAGGGTTTGTAGCTGATGGCAGGAGAATAATGGATGCCGAGGAAGCTAGGAGAATAGCAAGTTGATAACGGTTAACAACAAAGTAAGAGGGTTGGGGCCTGCCTTTTGCCTACCCCGTTTTAGCGATGGAAAGTTGATTGGCAGTATGCTTTAAAATCAAACTATCGAGAAGCTCACAAGACACGAGCTTCTCGTGTTTATGAAACTGAGTCAGCGCTTCAAACTCCATTTTAAGCTCATCAACCGGCCGGCCAGACATCTTCGATGTGTTAATAGTTGCATATTTGCGTTTGGTTGTTCGACCATAGGCGGTTTTTAAAAGTGGTATTTTGATGAATAAATTTGAAGCTAAGCAGTTGTTAGAAGATCTTTTATCATGTCAAAAAAACCTTGATCGTGCACTAGAGGTAGCGGAACGAATTGATGTCGAAGCTGAACGAGACCAGCTTAGAAAAGCTATCATGTCGATCACGGCCGACGTATATGTTGAAACTATTAGAAAGATTGTTCTTCAATACCCTGAACTAGACCCATATAAAGAGAATAAATTAACCCTCGTGGATTAAAGTGGAGAAGTTTAGACTCAATCTGACACATTGCTAAATCAAGTGAGCGTAGCG
>CAYQVT010000219.1:0-6368 GCA_964420885.1 uncultured Gammaproteobacteria bacterium | reverse complement strand
CAAATGGTTACCGAATAATCAACGAGTTACCCCAAGAGTAAGCGCCCCCTAGATTGATAATCTAGATACACCACAGCCCAATTTTGTAGATACACGATCGCTATTTTCTTGCTCAATCAATTATTCGTAGTGCGGTGTTGTGACCTCGTTGCTTACAGATTCGAATAAAATTTGTTGAAAAATTAGAATGCCTAGTGTTATAGTAATATATAACACTATATCAAACCTATAAAGTATGACGACTCACTGGAGTAACGATCAACCCATCTACAAGCAGCTACGCGATCGCGTGGCCGGTTTGATTATGAGTGGCGCGTTCAGTGAAGGCGATTGTTTACCGTCAGTTCGGCAGGTATCAGCTGAGCAAAAAATTAATCACATTACGGTGGCAAAGGCGTATCAAGCATTGGTTGATGAAGGCGTATTAGAAATGAAACGAGGTAAAGGTATGTTTGTGATGAATGGTGCTCAAGCAACGTTATTGGCGGCTGAGCGAATCAAATTTGAGCGTACGGAAGTACCTGCATTGTTTGAACGATTGTCTCATTTAGGGATGTCGTTCGCTGATTTACAGGCCGCATTACGAAAACTCGAAAACTCCACTGAGAGTCAATAATGGAAACAATCATTGAAGCCCGGGGTCTAACCAAACTCTATGGCAATTCATTTGCACTTAATAACTTCTCTTTCAAGTTAGGAGCTGGGCGCATTATGGGACTAATTGGTCCAAATGGAGCCGGTAAAACAACCGCATTGCGATGCTTAATGGGTATGTCGAACTATCAGGGCCATTTGAATATCTTAGGGCAAGATCCGAGTAAAGAGCGCATGAAAATGCTGCGTGATGTAGCCTATATCGCCGATACGGCGATTTTGCCTAGTTGGATGACGGTCGCACAACTCCTTGAATACACATCTGGTGTTCACCCTAGGTTCGACCTAAAACTGGCGAAGAGCTTTCTTCATCAAGCAGATATTTCACGTGACAAAAAGATAAGTGAGCTTTCCAAGGGTATGATTACCCAAGTTCACTTAGCATTAGCTATTTCAATTGATGCAAAATTGTTGGTGCTAGACGAACCGACATTGGGATTAGACATTCTGTATCGCAAGCGGTTCTATGAACAGCTATTAAATGACTACTTCGATAAAAGTAAAACGATATTAATTACCACGCACCAGGTTGAGGAAATAGAACATGTCTTGACCGATTTACTTTTCATTAAGAAGGGCAGTGTAATACTTAACACGGAAATGGAGTCAATAGGGCAACGGTTTGTCGAATTAGAGGTTAGCGATCAGAAAGCCGATCAGGCTCAAGAGTTTGGGCCAATTTATCAAAGTAAGAATTTGGGCGTTCATATGATGATTTTCGAAGGCGTCGATGCGGCTAAATTATCAGCCTTAGGTAAAGTGAAAACACCGAGCGTGGCCGATTTATTCGTTGCGAAGATGAGTTAGGAGATGATTATGAATCAATTAATAGTTGGCTTAAAAAGGGAATATTGGGAATATAAACGGCAATTGGTGATCACGCCTCTAATTGTTACCGGGCTTTTCTTTCTAGTGGCAATGGTTGCGACTTGGACACATCACGGCTTGGAGTCAGAATTAGCCGAGAGTAAAGGAGCTAAAGTTGAACTCAGTTTAGGCGCTGATGTAATTGATGAAGAGCAAAATGGTAAGAATGAGGCCTTTTGGTTTTCCGGAGTGTACCTAGCAGTGGCGTGGCTGATAGCGATATTTTACGCTCTCTCTAGTCTCTATAACGATCGGCGGGATAAAAGTATTTTATATTGGAAAACCCTACCGGTTTCTGAACTGCAGACAGTTTTTATAAAGCTTCTGTTTGCTATTTTGGCGTTTTCTGCGATCGCGGTGGTGGTGTCTTGGTTATCCGTGATTGTCTTGATCAGTTATGCGCATCTGGTTTTCTCTCCTGAGGTATTGGCGAATGATGTGGCCGGAATGAGTTTTACCAAACTGGTGTTTTGGCCAATTGCCGTGATGGTAGTCGCGTTGCTATGGTGTGCTCCGTTCTTCGCCATGTTGTTATTTGTTTCGGCGCAGGCTAAAAAAAGCCCGATTTTGATGCTTGTGATTTCGCTTGTCGTAATACGTGTATTGGAACGTATTCTCTTCGGCAGTGATCATGTCTTTGGCTTTATATGGTCACACTCTCCAATCTCACTAGTAAGCAATTTCTCTGAAATGTACTCGATTGGCGAGCTTCTCAATACATATTTGATTGCGTCTTTTCCGAGCTTAATCTTGGGGTTAACGATTGCCGGCTTGCTCATCTGCTTAGCCGCGTGGCGCAGAAATCGCTATTTTGAAATTTAGTTTAGCAGCTGATTACGTAGCTTGCTTAAGGCCGTTGAAACACATGCCATACGAATTCATTTTGGAAAACCGTGCCGAGAAAGTCCAGTTGATTAATTAGGCCTTCGCTTATTTCATGCCCCGTGCCGGTAATGAATACTTCCCTTGGTTCGGTTTCCACTGAGTCGCTGGTAAGTGCCCATACGAATATCGAGTTCCCTTGGGCTCCTGTCGATAATATTTTCGAAGATTTAGGTAGATTTATTCGATTGCTACCCGGTAAAACTTCGTATTTAAAAATATTCATGTTTCTCTCCAATTATCTAAGCTGTATCGGCGCCGTTGCCGATGATCATAGCCTAGGTTGTGCTTGGTAAATATAACATTGTAATAAATAGCACCTACAGGGAGGGCTCAAATTAAACGAACCGAACGTATTCATGGCGCTGAGTAACCTACTAGAATCACATGCACTTTTATTTAATGCGTAAAATATTGCGCAAAACATACATATAGATTTTATAGTGATAAATATGTTGCGCTTTGTTTTGATTTGTTTATAATTTTTAAGTTCAATATAAGTCTCACAAAAAGGGCAATATCATATTAAGAGGAATTATATGGCGCATAATCATGATTTTAGAATAGCGTCACCACAACAATCTATTCGAGAACTAGGGCGGCGATTTGAATCTTTACGGTTGAGTAAAAATTTGAGTCAAGCGATAGTTGCTTCTGAAGCAGGGGTATCACGGCGCACCATTACTAGAATGGAAGCCGGCGAAACGGTATCGCTAGATACCTTGATTAGGGTGCTTAAGGTATACGGAGTCGCGGATCGTTTGGCTATGTTATTGCCAGAAACAAGTGTGCAGCCATTGGAGAGAGTTAAACTTGGTGGTAAGCAACGTAAGAGAGCCAGTTCGGTGATAAAACGAAACGAAACAGGATGGGCCTGGGCCGATGACAAGCTTGATGAGCATTAGCTTGAGTCAATGAGTCGACTTATTAAGTTGCCATGACCGATGCGAACGTTATTCTTTGGGGGCGCCGAATAGGAGCGGTATCGTGGATTGAGGAAAGAGATATCGGCGTATTTCAATACACACCGGAGTTTGTCGGTAGTGCCATTCAAGTTGCACCACTTACAATGCCATTGCGCGAGGAGCCTTATGAGTTTCCTGCTTTGTCGCGCGCAACGTTTAGCGGATTGCCTGGTTTGTTAGCTGATTCTTTGCCGGATAAATTTGGGCACGCGATGATTGATGCGTGGCTAGCCAGAATAGGGCGAAGCCCACAGTCATTTAATCCAGTTGAACGGCTTTGTTATTTAGGTGAACGAGGAATGGGAGCGTTAGAATTTTTGCCTGCACTGGAGCGACGCAAGCGACACGACACATCCCTACACGTTGCCGAATTGGTGAGCTTGGCGAATCAAGTGCTATGCGAACGAGCAACATTAAGCGGGACCTTCACAGGAGTGGATGATCGAACATCAATAGAGGATATTATCCGTGTAGGCACGTCAGCCGGTGGTGCTAGAGCCAAGGCAATTCTAGCTTGGAATGAAGCAAGCGGTGAATTCCGCTCAGGCCAAATAAAGCAACATGAAGGTTTCAGCTATTGGTTGATTAAATTTGATGGCGTCGCTGGTAACCGAGATAAAGAAGTGGCCGACCCTCAAGGTTACGGAAAAATTGAATATGCATATTATCTTATGGCATTAGAGGCCGGCATTATTATGAATGAGTGTCGGCTGCATCACGAAGGCGGGCGCGCGCATTTTATGACCAAGCGATTTGATCGCAGTAATACGGGTAAAAAACGTCACATGCAGTCCTTAGGTTCAATGATGCACTATGACTTTAACCAAGCTGGTGCGCATTCGTACGAACAAGCACTAAATGTGATTGCGCAGCTTGATTTAAGTATGGCGGAACGAGAACAACAATTCCGTCGTGCTGTGTTCAATGTGCTCGCACGCAATCAAGATGACCACGTAAAAAACATAGCGTACCTGATGGATCAGTCAGGTCGATGGCAATTGGCTCCAGCATTTGACATGGTCTATTCCTATAACCCTAGGGGAATGTGGACCGGCCGGCACCAAATGAGTATTAATGGCAAGCGCGATAATTTCGTTTTAGATGATTTTTTAGAACTGGCTAAGAGTTCAGGTATCAAGACCAGGGTGGCCATGGGAGTAGTTAATGACGTACGCACTGCGGTTAAAAACTGGTCGCTATTCGCTAATCATGCCGGTGTGACAAGGCAAGTCACTAAAAGCATCCAAAGCACGCATCGTAAAATATAAACATAGCTATTCTTTCTTAAAGTTTTGATCTTTACTAATTCTTCAATCGAAGACAGTAATTAAATCGTCCTTGCATTTAAGACTAAGTGTCAAATTTGTTTTTATACCAATGCATTGCTGCTTCAAAGTTCGAGCGGTATAGCGTGTTAACTTGACTGTTAACGGTTTGCATATCTTCAATGCTGAAAGACCGGTCTGTCACCTTTGAATGATGTTCGAAATTTTTCTCGATTGAATTACCAATCTCAATCGGAGATAAGGGAAGATCTAATACGTTAGCGACGTTAGTCACACATTGAATGGAATCGCTAAGTAAATCGCTATAGTTACACGTTGCTAGATGTTGATTGTCTACTAAAGTGCGAACACGGCAGAATGCGCGAGCTTGTATAACATAGCTAATCAACGATAACCTCATAAACAGATCGACAGTTTCTAATCGGCCGCTTTCAACCTCGCTGATAATATCCGAATATTCGGGGAATGCCGTTTTTAAGTGCTGTAATAATGAATAGGTGTATTGAACTCGTTCGCTGCCTCCTCTGAATATGGCGGTCAGGTATTCTTCAGGTGAGGTTGATAATAGTATGGCTTTAGATTCTCCATTGTCCAACATCAACTCCGTTAGCATGGAGTTAACCCAATTTGATGGTTTTATGATTGTCGGCTCAGAATCATTCCATCGACTTTTTAGTTGGTTCAATATGAAACCAATCAGTTGTTGCCATTGTTCTCGATTACGGTAAAGCTCAGTTTCTTTGGCTTTGATTTCGGCCAACTGCAACAAAATATTCGGCTCCTTATAGCTGAAAGCCTTGGTGTCGACGTCCAATGTGCGGGCAAGTAAAGTTGATCCACAAAATGAGGTGTGAAAAATAAAGCGGTTTGGATGATTCGTTTTAGGTTCAAGGCGATGCCATTCCAGCGCTTCTTCTATGGGGACCTGCCACACTGTTTGATCGAGCGACATAGGGGAGCGCCCATCAATAAACGAGGTAGCGGATAGCGTTTCTCTTTTAGTGTATAGAAAGTCAAACAAACCACGTTTGACGTCAATGCTATGTAATAAGTAGGACGTTGATTGTAAAATTTCTTGGCGTTGGCTCGCGGGAGATAGAACAAGGCTGTACTGATTGATCATTCTGATTCTAATTTGTTAGCTGCGCTAATTTGATTTCCAATAATCTTTAGATGCGCAAAGAACCAATTTAGATTCGATAGTTTCGTTATTTTCATATTACAAATCATTAACGTAATACTTTGCTAATCGGCGACTACTTGGCGATTAGAAACAATAGGAATTATTAGGGTTAACAATCGGAAACTTGAAGCAACTGTCCTTGTTACTATGAATGACTTATCTCATTTTGTCGTGCGTGAGTATTTTAGGTGCATTGCTCCGATGCTTCGTAATACGCTTTACGCGCATAGATCTTTGAGGTCACCCGTGGATCAGACTCCGAATCTAAGAATATTCGCTCAACCGCATGATTAATAAGCCGCATTCCTTTATCGCATTCGCCTAATTCGACTAGGGCAGCACCGTGTAGGCTGTTTAAAGAATATCCCATCCAATTTGGGACTGTACTCTGGCCTTCAAGCATGCTGGCGACCTGTGTAATTTCTCCATAGGCTTTTAGGGGCATACTGGCGTGAAGTAGCGCGTTAGAGAGACGGAGCTTTAAACCACCTAATCGAACGGCGTTTACTTGATCTCGTGCGGCATCGAATT
>CAYQVT010000218.1:0-6390 GCA_964420885.1 uncultured Gammaproteobacteria bacterium | reverse complement strand
GTTCGGTTTGTTTCAGGACGGATAGGAAGATATCGAAATCATCGTATCCAGCCATTATTTTTGGTACAGTTAATTCAGTGAACTCATAAAAGGCCTCTCGAGAAACATCCCTTTGATGAACACTGTAAGGGTTGGCTCCGATGTCTGCAGAAATCGCATCGAGAGGAATGTCGCTTTCGATCATATCAATAAATTGTTTGAATAAAGATTTTCCATCTTTTGAAAGTTCAGCCTTGAGTGTTTTTGCTAGCGGGTGCTTACGGTTGATACGATATTTAATTCGTTGGGATCGCGCGATTTTATTCCAGACCTGTTCTCTGTTTTTATTTCCGACATTTGCACCTTTTGATCTAAAAACACGGCTCGAGGATTTGCGAAACGTATCTACAAGCGTTTTCATTCTCTTCTTCAAGACTGCCGGAAGTTGGGCGTCGGATTTGTCTACGGTGATTTTCCACATGTCGTCGAGCGTGTTCGGAATATCGATGCGTATTCTAACAAGTTTTGATAAATCACCATGTTTAGCGAGGCCAAACCATGTTCCGCGGATAATTAATCGGCGGTTACGATAGACATAGAAACCTTGGTTGCGTGTGTAACCTTCTGTCCCGCCATAATTTTCATATTCGCTTGCGGTAAGTTTCGAATAATGCGGCAAGACATAGGCTTGCATGTTGATATGTTGGGTTTCACCATTTTTATTCACGTTAATGGTTTCGGACGGAAAGGCCCGTGTGGCTTCATTGTTTCTGCAGAAGGGGTCTATCTGATCAAGATCAGTTCCATTCACTGAAATTTTTAGGGCTTTAACTCGCCCGTTGTCTCCACTCAGATATCTATGAAAGATTAGAGACAGTCTATTAATTGCGCTAACGACAAGGGCGCTAAACTGATCTTCAGTTAGTCGTCCATTTTCGGAAAGCCTGTCACAATTTGACCAAATCAGTTCTGTTCCATTTTTGCCTTTTAAAGGTTCCTGAAGCAATGCCAAAGCACCCTCATGATCGTATATGGACATGCTCCACTCATCTATATCATCAAGATCCCAACGCGCGGCGTTAGCCTTCCCATCCTGTATCGATATTACGGTTAGAACTTTGCATTGTGAAAAAGAAGCTGATTTCATTCCCCACCCAAACCGGCCTAAATCATCAAGTGAGCGTTCGTTCTCGGGGTTCGTGCTTGCGGGCCTCATCGCCGTATAAAGAGTTTCTTTATCCATTCCGGATCCGTTGTCGCGGATACGGATTTCGCAATTATGCCCTTCGTTATATTCGCACTGAATATCAATCTGCGTACTCTTGGCAACGATGCAATTGTCGATCAGATCCGCGAGCGCGCCCGCAAGGTCATAATTCCCAAAGCTACGGGCTGTAAGCATAAGAGACGAGGCGTCCGGGGGATTGGATATTTTCATCCCTCTGCTCACAGCTCAAATCCTTCGTTTTCAATTTTTTTCAAAGCAGAAAGAACAGTGATTGATTGTTTTGGCGTCGGCATTCGTAGGGGCATTTTACACGCCACGGCCAGAGCGGTCATCTCGGAATGGGTTAAACGACATCCCGATTGGAGACCATATGCGGCTATTTCCTTCCACCTATCTTTCAACTCTAGAACCTTGGTTTGGGCGTCGATGCCGTGATCTATTTTCCGTGTTTGCCGATCATTCTTTTTTCGCTCTTTGGCTTCCTCGGTCGAAACAATACACTCCTCGAGTTCCATGTTGACGTCGTATTCAAACGCTGTCTCGAGTCGGCTCCAGCAAAATTGACGTTTACAATATTCTCCGATGTTTCGCACTGAATCCGGAGGGTCTTTCAGTAAGATAGCGACTTCAGGGGCTAGCCGAGTCAAAAATGCCTGCAAGGCGTTAGGTAAATCTTGGCTATTCCATATTTTCCTAAGGTCGAGCGCAACTTTGTTTCGTGTCAGCAAAACAGACAAAACGGCGACGGAGTAAGTTACGATCTGTGCCTTGTAGCCGCGATCGTTTATATACCACTCCGATGTTCCAACCATCTTATCCGTCCAACGGAAAACACGGGCGCGAGACATTGCATCGCGGAAATAGTCGTCACCAAAAGCATGTGCGCCTTCATTCCACTGTTTGTCTATAATATCGGCAAATTGTATAAAGCATTTTTGTGCACCCTGGCTCACGATGTGAGGCTTCTGTTTGAAGCTCATTTCATATTTAGCGAGATCAGTTTTCACCATCATCTGATCACGGGGATGTTCCGCTCTGAACTTTCGGTTAACGGCATCGCTTTTATAAGCCTGTCTATCTTTATATTGCCCCCTTGCTCGTTCATAAAACCACTTGGTTGCTACAAGTTCTCCGTCTTTCGGAGGTGCGGAAATACGGCGGGATAGTTTCTCTATATGTACGTGAAACGGATGGCTGGAAAAGAAATCGGCTTCGCTTATACGGTTTTGCGTATTCGCATATCGAGAGATAAGGGGAACAATACGTTCAATAGAGTCCTCATTTACGACAGAGAGTTTCATCTGGACGAAGACGTCATCCAGAGCCGCTTTTTCTTTGTCTCTAGCGTATAGGATCGACGCCGTCGTCTGCCCCCCATTCACGATTTGGAGGTTCTTGAGGGCCGCGATTTGAACACCGTTTTTTCCGGCTTTGAGAATGACTTCGGATGCCGTCGCTGTGAGACCGTTATTAAAGGCGAAAAAATTATGAGGTTCGTCTTTTACGGTGCGGATAATGCCTTTATTAACTTTGGTGCGTGCTTGTAAAAACGTCCGGACATTAGCTTCCAGTAGTCTTGCACCATAGAGGCCGTAAATTTCTCCGAGGACTTTTCCAGGTAAAACAACCAGATAGGATGCGTATTCGTCAGAAGAAGTTGAGGCTTTTAAACAGGGAAGAGGAGACAATCCGTTTTCCCTGAAATCGATTTCAATCGGGTCTGATCCGGTTCTTGAATTCTGGATTGCTAAATATCGTTCGAAGTCGAGAATGCTGAACGAAATATTGCGGCCGTTTTCTTCTCTTTTTGTAACGAGTTTTTTTCGAATTGCTATCCGAGCGTTCGAGAAAAGAACAATCCTGATGCGTTTGATTTGTTTTAAGTGTTGATGAATTAGATAGGCGATTTCGAATGTCGGGCTAGAGTCCTCGAGTTGATTTATGAAATCGGGATCTGAAGATTTTTCGAAAAGTCTATATGCGCGTTTGTAAAACGATTCTGCATCGGAGGAATTCAAGGGCTCGATTTCAGAACCTGTTCGGTAGTCACAAATTGAAAGCGTCAACTCGCCCTGTTCGACGTTTAGATTATAGCCATCGATGCCGTATTTTCGTGCGCCCTCAAACCTTACGGGACAATGATCCAAATTTTCGATGTCTCCATTTTCAATGGCAGCATCGGCGTAGCTATTGAAAAATGCTGTGGCTTGAAGATCACCAGTGGATTGAGAATCTAGCAGGAGGCCATTTTTAAATGCCTCAAAAGAGTCTTCTATCGCAGACATTGATCATCCCCATATGACTCGCCCACACATTGTTAGGGCATTAAAAACCTCGCTAAAAGTGTATAAAATGATATTAGGCGAATAATCCAGTTTCCCGAGTTTTATGGCTTTTCTTACTAAATCAGATTTTCTTGAAATTAGAGCCTGTAAAGAGAGCTTCTGGCTGTCACGGAATAAGCCGGAGGTGTTTCAAAATTCTGGGTTAGATGATTTTGCCCTCATGCTGATGCAGGACGGTTTTGACGTGGAGCATTGTGTGAAGGTCTGGGTGAAATCTTGGCCGGATAAGTCGGATATCCGTTTTCAGGTAACCTACAAAAGTCCTGACGGCTTAGAGGTCCGTGCCGATATGATTCGGCAGGTAGATGAAACAACAATCGATTTATATGAGATCAAATCCTCTTCCTCGCCCAAGGGCTATCTCGAGGATGTTGCGTTTCAGACAGTTACTATTGAGCGAAGCGGATTGTCTGTAAATCGAATATATATCATCCATGTAAATAGCGCATATGTGCGGTCTGGGGAGCTCGATCTAAATAGTCTTTTAGTCGTTGCAGATGTCACAGATGAAGTCCGAGACTTACTTCCTGCGTTGATCCCTGAAATTGAGGCAGCACGTATTTGGATTGGGCAAACTGATATTGATGAAGACGGATGCGAGTGCCGTTTTAAAGGCAGTATTCCAACGCGCTGCCCAGGTTTTGAGTATCTCAATCCAGACATCCCTGAGATTTCGATTTATAATCTTCCCAATATTCGAACGGGTCGTGTCCGAGGGTTTTTAGAGGATGCACGGCTTGACCTGAACGATGTTGCGGAAGACGAAGTTACGCCTTCTATGTTGCCTGTCCTCAAGGCGGCGCACTCTGGAGTACCCGTTATCAACTACGCGGGTGTGAAACGGTTTTTAGATGGCTTAAATTTCCCCCTGTTTTTTTATGACTACGAGACTTTTAAATCGGCTGTACCGATTATGGATGGCGTTTGTCCTCATGAGCAGATACCGGTTCAAGTCTCGGTGCACCGCCTTGGTTCAGATGGCGCTTTGAGTCATGTAGAATACTTGGCTGAGGCTCCTGGACGAAGATATGAACTGGCGCTCGCGTTGAGAGATGCCATTGAAGATGAAGGGACGTGCATTTCTTGGCACAAGTCCTTTGAGATTGGGTGTAATAAGAGACTGGGTTCAGCTTTTCCCGAGTTCGAAAGTTTCATGAAATCCATAAATGAAAGGACTGAAGATTTGAGAGATGTCTTCAAATCTGATTACGTCGATATCGGTTTTAATGGCTCCACATCAATCAAGAGTGTTTTACCCGTTTTGTGTCCCGACCTATCCTATGACGGGATGGCCGTCGGAAATGGCGGGACTGCAATGGCCGCTTGGTTGTCGATGACGCGGGAGGCGGATCCTGACGAGAGAACACGCAAGAGAGAAGAACTTCTAGAGTATTGTAAACTTGACACCTTTGCGATGGTTGAGATTTACAGGTTTTTATCGGGCTTGAAAAAAGGTAGCGACGAGTGAGGGCTAAATGGAAGAACAGACATGAGTTATAGTGAAAAATTCGACCAATATCTGGAGTGTATCGAACTTGCAGATTTCAAGCCTTCCAAGGGTGCGCTCCACTTCGACAAGATTCCGGACTTGGTGTTTCTGGATGCTCTGTTTGAATTATCAGGTTCTATGGAGTTATTCTTCCCGCTCGATTACGTTCTGGGTAACGTCAAGCTTATAAGTGAACAAGCTTGGGCAGGTAATATTCGGCAAGCACGATTGGAAAGCGACCTTTTCATCGAGGATGATATTTCAGTGTTATCGAAAATTCGTAAAATGATTGTCGAAGTGGAACTGGAAGACGGATCGTATTTTCATGATGATCATATTTCTTCTTGGCAGAGTGACCTCGCAAACTTCAACGCACTTACCAACTTGGATATCTTTATCTGGACAGACTTAAACCCTCGTCGTGTTCCTAAGAAAAATCAGGAGAAACTGGAGAAACTTAATGAAATTTGTTCAGAGCTCGCTTCAAATCTCAATTACGGAAAACATGACGTTCAAGTACATCTTGAGCGTAAACCTAGGGGGAAGCGCAGGAAATTTGGAAGTACTACCAGCTCCTAAAAATTATGGAGACTAACTGGGACGAGAGTTGGGGGTGGCGAACAGCACTTCGAGAGCTCTTGGGATCTTTGACATCCTATTGTGTTTACGCCCTTTACCATCCGTCGGCTGACCCGTGGGTCTTACACTTCGACAACTAGTTTGGGGTCGAAGGCTGAGTTTTCGATTGGTGCGCCTTTAGCTTTGGGGCCGTAACCCTTCGGATTACAAACAATACGCGTTTCGCCCGCGACGTAATCAAAACTATCATGCGTATGCCCATGTATCCAAAGCGGCACGCCACAGCTTTCAACAAGATCGGAAAGGTCGGATGCAAAGGCAGGATTGAGTGGGCTATTTTTAAACTTGTTTGATACTGACCTAGGGTGAGGAAGGTGATGCGTTACCACAACGGTCTTAAGCCAATCCCCTGTCTTAGGGAGTTCCTCTTCCAACCAGTATCTAGAGGCCAAGTGCCAACTTTGGGATTGACGGGGGCTTAAAGCTCGCCCGACTTCTTCAGGATATATAACGATATGGTCGTTCATCGCCATAGAGGCGTAGCCCATTGCTGCGGCAGCGTTGCCCCGTAAGTTCCAGTCTGTCCAAAGCGTGGCTCCGAGGAATCTCACGCCATCAATGATAACAGCTTCATCCATCAGAAAATGAACGCCGCGTTCCTTTGCAATTCTTTTCGCTTCTGCCGTTTCGGATTTAACTGTGAAGGGTTGATTGTGAGCATACCATTCATGGTTACCGGGGACATAGACCACCGGCTTACCATTGGCTCG
>CAYQVT010000217.1:0-6394 GCA_964420885.1 uncultured Gammaproteobacteria bacterium | reverse complement strand
AAGCCAAAGTGCGTGGGGTTGAGTCAATTGGAATGTTGTGTTCTGCATCGGAACTGGGTTTAGAAGAAAACTCAGACGGTCTAATTGAGTTGGATTCCGACGCTGAAATAGGCCAGCGGGTTGATGAGTATTTGCAATTGGACGACAATTTGATCGATATCGATCTTACTCCTAATCGCGGAGACTGCTTGAGCGTGCAGGGCATTGCTCGTGAGATGACGGTGTTAGCAAATGGTGAATATCATCCTTTAGATGTCGAAAGTATTGTAGCAACCGTTGAAGACGCCATCGAGGTTGTCTTAGATGACTCAAGCAATTGCCCTCGTTATATGGGACGAGTGATAAAAGGCATCGATACCAATGCAGTAACGCCTCTTTGGATGCAAGAGCGCTTACGTCGCTGCGGTGTGCGACCAATCAGCCCCGTGGTTGATATTACTAACTATGTAATGATTGAACTTGGCCAACCTATGCACGCATTTGATTTAGCTAAGCTGAATGAGAAAATCGTGGTGCGTCAATCTCGTGCCGGCGAAAAAATAGTTTTACTCGACGAATCCGAAGCCACTCTAGATGGTGAAACATTGGTTATCGCTGATGCCAATGTACCGATCGCTATCGCCGGCGTAATGGGCGGTCTAAACAGTGCGATTGACGGTGCAACGGTTGATATCGTATTGGAAGCGGCTCATTTCACTCGAAAGTCAGCGTCTGGCAAAGCTCGCCGCTACGGTTTACACACCGAAAGTTCGTTTCGTTTTGAACGGGGAGTCGACCCTCAATTGCCTCCGCAAGCAATTGAGCGCGCCACCGAACTAGTATTGGAAATTTGTGGTGGCGAGGTCGGACCCGTAATAGAGCAGAAGAATGATGATGGAATTCAAGATAAGCCAAGTGTTGAAATTCGATTAGATCGTCTTATTAGCCTTCTAGGTATGGGCTTAGATCGAGATGAAGTTGGCGATATCCTGAGCCGTATTGCTGATTCAGTAAGTGATGACGACGGAGTTTGGGTGGTAAAACCGCCCAGTTATAGATTTGATATCGAACGTGAAGCCGACTTGGTTGAGGAGGTGGCGCGTGTTAAGGGCTACGATAACATTCCAACTGTGATGCCGCGTATTGCTCCTCGCTCCAGTGCAGCGTCAGAAGCTAAAATAGGTGTTCGCCAGATGCGCCAAGCTTTCGTCGCTCGTGATTACCGTGAAGCCATTACCTATAGTTTTATCGACCCTGAAGTACACGCAACTTTCAGTGACGAAGAACCAGTTAAGCTAGCTAATCCCTTAGCGGATAATATGGCAGTAATGCGCACCAGTATGATTCCCGGATTAATGGGTGCGTTGCAGTTCAATGCTAATCGCCAGCATAACCGTATTCGTTTTTTCGAAATTGGTGCGACCTATCATAAGGTTGACAATGCCTTTGCTGAAGTTCAACGATTGGCTGGGGTTGTCATGGGTGCAAATGCGCCTACTCAATGGGGTGTGAATAAGTCACAAAACATAGATTTCTATGACGTTAAAGCCGATTTGGACGCTGTGCTTGCCTTGACCGGCTATAAAAACCCCATTATATTTAAGGAGTTCGAGCACATTTCTCTACATCCGGGTCAAAGTTCGTCATTAATTCGTCATGAGTCTAATGGCAAAGACATTGAGTTAGGATGGCTAGGAAGGTTGCATCCAACGGTTGAGAAACAATATGGGGTAAATAATGTTTACGCGTTTGAAATTGACCTAGGAGTTGCTTTAAACGCTGAATTACCTAGTTTTCAGTCCGTGTCGCGTTTTCCAAGTATTAAGCGAGACTTATCTGTTTTGGTTGCGCAAGATTTGCCGGTTGCCAACGTTCTCAATTCTCTTCGCGATGAATTGGGGTCGGTGCTTAATAAGATAGAGTTATTTGACTTATATCGCGGAGCAGGTGTGGCGAATGATGCAAAAAGTATTTCCATGAGTTTGGTTTTGCAGCACAACGATAAAACCATGACCGATGACGAAGCTGAAGGTCTGATGGGGGATGCGCTTTCATTACTGGAATCAAAATGGGGCGCGACGTTACGTAGTTGAAATATGTATGAGGCCAGTGCGTTAGCTGGTCAGCGTTAAATAGGGGTTCTCCTAGAGGGGATCAAAGAGGGAAAATATGGCGATAACAAAAGCAGAACTCGCGGTTTCGTTGCATGAAGAACTGGGGCTCAATAAACGTGAATCTAAAGAATTCGTTGAACAATTCTTTGAGACAATAAAGGGCGCACTTGAAGAAGGTAGTTCTGTAAAGCTATCTGGCTTTGGTAACTTCGGGTTACGAGATAAACCTGCCAGGCCTGGACGAAACCCCAAGACCGGTGAAGAAATACCCATATCCGCTCGCAGAGTGGTTACATTCAAAGCCAGTCAAAAGCTTAAAGAAGCGATTGAGGATAATGCATCCGCTCTTAAACGTTTGTTTAGTTAGTTGTTGTAAATAGACGTATTTAAACAAATTTTGTGAGAAAAATTCACTCTGATAGTACTTTTGTCTATACGAAAGTATTGGCTAAATGATAGACTCTAGAAATTAGAATCAACACTGCAAACGGAAACTAAATTTAGATGCTTGACCAAGGGGATAACGCAACTCTACCGCCGATACCGAGTAAACGATATTTCACTATCGGCGAAGTAAGTGAGTTGTGTATGGTTAAACCGCACGTACTACGGTATTGGGAGCAGGAATTTTCTCAGCTCAACCCTGTTAAACGCCGTGGTAATCGTCGTTATTATCAGCGCCATGAAGTGCAATTAATTCGGCGAATTCGCAGTCTCCTATATATTGAAGGCTTCACGATAAGTGGAGCGAAGAATCAGATAGAGATGGAAGCAGGAACACAAACGGTTTCAACTACTCAAGTGAAACGCAAAGTAGTCTCAGAATTAATCTCAGAAATAGACGAAGTGGTCGCCATTCTTTCTGAGTAATTGATAAAGTAAGTTCTTTGCACCAGGTTTTATACTTTCAAGCATAAAAAAAGGCCGTTTATCACGGCCTTTTTTTGTTTCTAAGCGAGTTGTTAGTTTAGAAAGCTTTGCTAATTGAAAACACTACGCGATCGTCTGCAGCATCGATATCATCTAAGTCTGTACCGTAGTAGGTCAGCGAGAAATCGACACCTGCGCCAGATGTGGATAATCCCGCCGAGTAATCTATGTAGCTGCTTTCGCCCACGTCGAAGAAATCATCGCCGTCTGCATCACTATAACCTACGTGCAGGTCCAAGCCTAAGTTTTCCGCTAAGCTTACTGAGTAATCTGCATTCAATACAATTGCGGAATCATCAGAACCAAAGTAGTCAGGTGAATAAACGATGCCTAAACTTACATCACTAAAACTTACGCTGGCTACAAATTCTGAATAGTTTAGTGCGTCGGTCTCACCTGGGTATACGTAGTAGATATACGTAAAATCAACCGTCACGCCACTTGCTGCTTCAAAACCATATCCAGCGTATAGGTCTACTTCGCTTGACGTGTTATCGCCGAAGTTCACGTTCGATGCCCAAGTTCCTAAAGAAAACCCATTATCAAACGAGTAGTCAAACCCACCAGAGATGGCGGGGTCTTCGTTGGTTTGAGAAAAACCGCGGAAAACATAGTCGGTAGAAAGCGCAACATTGGCTTCGATATCACCAGCATTGGCTAAGCTACTTGATGCCAAAATAGTTGCAGCAGCACCGCTAATAATAATTTTTTTGGTATTCATATTAATTACCTCTCGTAATTCTCGTCTTTATGTAAGGCGGGGTTCTTGTACCGCTCTTGTTGGGTTTGCATTTAAAACAGATTTAATCTCCATTTGATTTGGATTAAGCAAACAACGTGCCAACTTTTCAATTCGCCTTTTTTAAGGGTATGCCACGTTTAGAATAGGGTTTTTATCGGTTTAATTTATTCAACGCACTATTGTGGTGCGTTTCATTGATTGTTGGCCTAATTAGGGGCAATGGTGCTAGATCAAGGTAGTACAAAGGACGTTTCATGCATCGATAGAGAGCTTTTCGGCGATGTTTTAAAGTTGGCACGCTGTTTGCTTACTATCTTCTATCAGCATCCGGTGGGCGTGTTGATGACAAAGCCACGGGCTGATTTTCTTTCGACATGAATTCAGCTTCGAGACTCAATGAAACACTAAACAAACATATAAAGGGTGAAGTGCTATGAAACTGATCACAGCCATTATTAAGCCATTCAAAATTGACGATGTAAGAGACGCACTAGCGGGCATAGGCATTCAGGGTATGACCGTAACAGAGGTCAAGGGCTTTGGGCGCCAGAAAGGGCATACGGAGCTTTATCGAGGTGCAGAGTACAACGTTGATTTTATGCCAAAAATTAAAATCGAAGTCGCCGTCGCTAATGACATGTTAGATCAAACCATTGAAGCGATCTCCGAATCCGCTAATAACGGCAAAGTCGGCGATGGCAAGATATTCGTTGTCGAGCTCAGTCAAGTCATTCGCATTCGTACCGGAGAAACCGGTGAAGAAGCGATTTAGGTCGCATATCTAATCAATTCCAACATCTATTTAATAGAGAGATATATCATGGAAAACACAATTTTCGAACACGGGTATGCGATAGATACCTTCTATTTTTTAATTTGCGGTGCCTTAGTAATGTGGATGGCCGCTGGCTTTGCGATGCTAGAGGCGGGTTTAGTTCGATCTAAAAACACCACCGAGATACTTACCAAGAATGTCGCTTTGTACGCAATTGCATGCACCATGTTCATGCTTTGCGGCTACTCAATTATGTACCCAGAATTAGGCAATGCCCTATTAAGTGGTATTACTGGTGATGGCGTTGCCGGAGCAGAAGAACCCGCCACCTACGCGCCGTCGGCCGACTTCTTTTTCCAAGTGGTATTTGTTGCAACGGCTATGTCGATCGTATCCGGTGCTGTAGCTGAGCGCATGAAACTTTGGGCGTTTCTTACTTTTGCGGTTGTAATGACCGGTTTTATCTATCCTATGGAAGGTAATTGGACTTGGGGTGGTGAGGCTGTTTTTGGCCTTTATAATTTAGGCGATTTAGGTTTTTCTGACTTTGCAGGCTCAGGAATCGTACACATGGCCGGTGCGGCCGCTGCGCTTTCGGGCGTACTATTATTGGGCGCTCGCGAAGGTAAATACTCGTCCGACGGGAAGCCAAAAGCAATACCAGGTGCGAATCTTCCATTGGCGACATTGGGTACTTTTATCCTCTGGATGGGTTGGTTCGGCTTCAATGGTGGTTCGGTATTAGCCACGTCTTCAGTCGAGAATGCAAACGCCGTTGCTGTTGTATTTATGAATACAAATGCTGCCGCAGCGGGTGGATTGATCGCCGCACTATTACTTGCTCGAGTTCTATTTGGCAAAGCTGACCTAACCATGGCGTTAAATGGTGCGTTAGCTGGATTAGTTGCGATTACCGCTGAACCATCTACACCGACGCCTTTACTCGCAACATTGTTTGGTGCCGCTGGGGGCATACTAGTGGTGTTCTCTATTTTGACCCTAGACAAACTGAAGATTGATGATCCTGTTGGTGCAATCTCGGTCCACGGTGTGGTTGGCTTATTAGGCTTATTGTTAGTTCCGTTGACCAACGACGGTTCTAGCTTCTCTGGTCAAATTATTGGTGCCTTGACGATTTTCATTTGGGTATTTGTTACCAGCGGCATTGTGTGGTTTGCATTGAAGTTAGTAATGGGAATTCGAGTTTCACCAGAAGAAGAATTCGAAGGCGTGGATATGTCAGAATGCGGCATGGAAGCGTATCCAGAATTTAAAAGCTAGATCGTTCTGTCTATACTGATAAAGGGCCGCCGCTTGCGCCGGCCCTTTTTTTATTCTCACGTCGATCAATTTCAGTTATGATTCATTAATGCCCATTCATAAGATGAATAATTAATGAATTTATCAAATATCGACCTAAATCTTCTAGTCTATTTTAGTGTGCTACTAAGAGAAGGCAATGTTACTAAGGCCGCAGAACATTTAGGCTTAAGCCAGCCTGCGATGAGTAATGGTTTAAGAAGACTGAGAAAAGTTTTCAATGATCCTCTTTTAGTTCGTACCAGTAATGGGATGATGCCAACCGATAAGGCAAAAGAGTTACAGCCTCTAGTGCAGAATGTGTTGTCGCAAATTGAATTATTTGTTCAACCAACCATCGAATTCGACCCGGCCAATAGCAAACGCTTATTTCGTGTTATGGCGAGTGATTACGCTGAAACGACTTTATTACCTCGAGTTCGAACACGTATGGCCGAGGAAGCGCCCGATACAGCGCTAGATATACTCACGCCGAGCGATGTAACGTTTCAGGATATTGAACTGGGTAACGTTGATTTGGTGATGAATCGTTTT
>CAYQVT010000216.1:5787-6409 GCA_964420885.1 uncultured Gammaproteobacteria bacterium | reverse complement strand
AATTGGGGCGCACGCGCCTAGGGTAGCCTGCATTATGCCGTCTGAGGTCGTTGCCCTTAGTCCGGGCGCTAAGTGCATTGCGTATGAGTCTCCCCAGAGCAACGTGGTTGGCATTTCGGTGGTTCTACATTCGGCAAGTTCATAAAAATCCAACGACGAGCATTGCTCACTAAGTCCAACGTTTGCGCGAAATTGGGTGCTGTATTCAGAGCCCTTGGCTAGGAGCGATAAGCCAATGCTAAAAATGATCAGCAAAATTGAAATTAAAACCAATGGTTGGACACGTTTTGTTTGGTGCACGTCGATAATTCTGTAGCGCGCTTCGACTAGCTTGTAGAGTATTACTGCAAATAAAAGTGATAAGCCTACTGCGGCAAGACGATAAGGCCACCAGAGCCCGCCACCGCTAATGTTGGCGTTATTGAAGAACGCGATTATCGGCCAGTGAACCAAGTACAATGAATACGAAATAGTGCCGACTTTGGCGAGGGTTTGAATAGATCGGCCGTGATTTAACCATGGTGGACGAGCAGCAATGAGGAGGGCTGTTAATATAACCGTCAAGGTTAAATTGAACGTGTGCGCCGCTGCGTCGGAAAAAGAGTAAAAGGCGGAAAGTAAA
>CAYQVT010000216.1:0-5777 GCA_964420885.1 uncultured Gammaproteobacteria bacterium | reverse complement strand
CCCATTTGCTACCCATATCTGGCGACTGTTAAGACCTAGAGCCAACACAGAGCCGACACCCAATTCCCATAATCTGCTTGGCGTAAAGTAAAATGCCGCCACCGAATTGGTATTTTGGAGTAAGAGGTAAATGCTATAACTGCTAATACTCAACAATGTTAACACTGGGAACCAATACTTCTTCGGCGTAATAACTAGTAACGCAGGCATTAACAAGTAATATTGCTCTTCAATGGATAGAGACCAGGTATGCAGTAGCGGTTTTAACTTGGCAGCACCTTCAAAGTAGCCTACTTGATCCCATAGAACAAAATTCGCGGACAGTGTGATCGCGCCCCAAATTTGCTGAACAAAGTCTTGCTGCTGAGAGTAACTTAATGTCCATGGTGCCAATAAACAGCAAGCGAATAGAACCGTGTAAGCAGCAGGGAGCAGTCTCCATGCACGGCGTAGATAAAATTTTTGAAAAGAGAAGTTCTTGTTATTTAGTTGTGTACTAATCTGCGATGTAATTAGAAACCCTGAGACAACAAAGAATATGTCGACCCCTAAAAATCCATTTTGAATAGGAATGAGTCGCGCGTGGTAAAAAACAACTAAGAGAACAGCGACTCCGCGAAGGGCTTGTATGTCAGTACGATAATTCATCGTGCCTATCTAGCCGTATGTTACTTTTCTAAGAAATCGATCAATGCTTGTTTTTGATCGACCGCATCTTTGTATCCGAGGTCAATCAGTTCCTGACAAAAACTTTTGGTGAACATCAAATAACTAATAAAGCGCCGGCTATTGGCCTTAGCCATGCCAAGAAATTTTAGGGCCACGCGAAAGCTCTTAGGTAATTCTAAGAAATGCTTCATTGCTATATTAGCGATGTCTTCTGACGGGCTAATCACGAAGTGGTCAATCACCCTTAAATTGTCACCATTATCTGAATCCGTTTCTAACAAAGTACGATTCATACGCTCCATGCGTTCTATGTCTGACTGTAAACTATTAAGAAATAATGTATCGAGCACATAGCCCGAAATCTGTCCTAAAGATGGGCGATGTTTAGGCGGGGCTAATAACCCCAATTTTTTCTCCATTCTCAAGCCGATGATTAATATCTTTTTAGCACCCAGATGAAGAGCAGGGCTGATCGGCGAAATTTGCCGCATTGAACCATCACCGAAATGTTCATCTCCTAATTTCACCGATGGAAATATGACGGGGATTGCTGACGACGCCATTAAATGATCGATACTCATTTTCTCGCGTTTTCCCTCGCGGTGAGTACGGCGCCAGTCTGTGATATCGTCAGCGCCATCGTAAAACGTAGTTGATTCTCCCGATGTGTAGCTGCATGCGGTCAGACAATATGCATGTAATTCGCCATTAGAGATAGACTTATCAATATTGTCGAAATCAATGTATTCGTTCAATAATTTGCGCAAGGGCTGATTGTCTAGAATCGAACTTGGGCCCTTGTGTCGATCACCAGGGCCCAAGTTTGACCAGGCCCAGCTGCCAATTCGTTTGAACAAATTTTTGGCATCAACGTAGAACACATGATGCAGTTCGAAGTTCGCCCAGACTCCAAGTAGCCGCGTAACCCCGTGGTGAAAGTTTGATGCATTAGATGCTAAGGCAACGGTATTAATCGAACCTGCCGATGTGCCACAAATAATGGGAAACGGATTAGGGCAATCTTCCGGGACCATCTCAGCGATTGCTTTGAGCACGCCTACTTGGTAGGCAGCTCGTGCTCCACCACCTCCTAACAGCAGGGCAGAGCTCTTATTGCAGTGTTTGTCTGTTGTTAGATCGGCCATACAATTGGTCTAAGAAAGTTGGACAAATCGACATTAACCGACGGCTGGGACCTCTTGACCGCGGCGACCACGCAAGGGAATACGCGGTGCTTTTTTCGGTTGGCTTTTGCGCTTTTCAAGCGCGGCCAACTTCGCTGCTTCACGTTGTTCTGGAGATTGTTTTGGCTCGTTCGTCTGTTCACGTTGTTTTTTGGGCATTCGATTGGGGTTGCCCTTCTCACGTCGTTCTCTATCGCCGTCATTATTATTTTTAGCGCGATGTGGTTTTCCACCCTGCGCGCCTTTTACTTTGTTGTCTCTTTTGGGACCGCCCTTGCCTCGGCTATCTTTCTTTCGGTTTGATTTTAACTTAGACAAATCCGGGATTACTGGATCGGCAAATATTAACTCAGAAACTTCGCGTTCAACTGGAATCGAGTGTTCAATAAACTGCTCAATGTCCATGATGTTCATGGCATAGGTTTCACAGATCAAACTTATTGCCGTGCCACTTGCCCCAGCGCGACCCGTTCGCCCAATACGATGGACATAGTCTTCGGCGTCGGTGGGTAAATCAAAGTTAACCACGAAATTAACTTCTGGAATGTGCAGACCTCTTGCAGCCACGTCAGTTGCAATCAACACGTTGACTTGACCGTCTTTAAATCGTTGCAATAGCGTTTCACGCTTTTTTTGAGGTACATCGCCTGACAGCATGGCGCATTTAAAGTCATTCGCTTTTAACCAAGCATCAATTTTTTCCGCCATGTGTTTGGTATTAATGAATACCACACAGCGTTCGTTATTAGCCTGCTTCAATAAGCCCATTAGTAACGGGATTTTTTCCTCGTTTGAGGGCATATAGGCAATTTCGGTGATTCGATCTGCGGTGATCTCCGCTTCAATTTTCACCACTTCTGGTTCGCTCATATGCTCATACGCGAGTTCTCCAACTCGTGCGGACAAGGTGGCAGAAAACAAAAGGTTTAAGCGTTCACTCGGTTCAGGCATTGCACGGAATAAATAGCGAATGTCGGCAATGAAGCCTAAGTCAAACATTCGATCGGCTTCGTCTAGAATGATGACTTCCAATGCATCAAGTGCAAATACACCCTGCTTATAGTAGTCGATAATGCGACCGGGCGTGCCTATCAAAACGTCAACGCCCGACTCGATAACAGTACGTTGCTTATCGTAATCAGTGCCGCCATAGGCTAGGCCCATTTTTAGACCGGTATGTTCGACCAGCTTTTTTCCATCCTCATGAATTTGAATCGCCAATTCTCGTGTAGGAGCGACAACTAGAGCTCGAATCGGGTTTTTCTTTTTAGATTCCCTTGGTTCGCTATTGAGCAATTTGTGAAAACACGCGATCAAGAATGCCGCGGTTTTGCCGGTTCCGGTTTGAGCTTGGCCGCTGACATCTTTACCTTGCAGTGCGATCGGCAGCGACAGGGCTTGAATCGGAGTACAAAACTCGAAGCCAATGGTTTCGATGCCTTTTTGTACGTTAGGATGGATATCTAATTCGGAAAATCGAGTATCGCTTAAATGTGTATCGGTCATGATTTTTTGAACACTTGTCATCAGCCTTTAGCAAGCAGGATTTGCTATCGCAGGATCTGTTTAAAACTTATCAACAGAATGACGCTCAGATAGAATACTTGATAAGGCTATTTTTAGATCGAATTGGGCTTTGATTCGTGTGTGCGATATTCGCCATACGTCTAGCAACCACTTAACTTAGTTGCGAATCGTATTAGAGAAATCTACCGAAGACCAATTCCAGAATTTTTGTACTTGCAATATGCAAAATAATCCGCACACTATACCCTAATTTCCAAATAAATAGGCGAATACTTATGTCCGAAAACACCGTTGAAATTACCGATTCAAGCTTTGAATCGGATGTCCTGCAGGCTGATAAGCCTGTGTTGGTTGACTATTGGGCTGAATGGTGCGGCCCTTGTAAAATGTTGGCTCCAATTTTAAATGAAGTGGCAGCTGAATACGGTGATAAGTTGACGGTTGCTAAGCTTGATATAGACAGCAATCCGAACACCCCACCCAAGTTTGGCATTCGAGGGATCCCGACCTTGATGTTATTCAAAGAAGGTGATGTTGCTGCGACAAAAGTTGGCGCAATGTCGAAGTCTCAACTGACGGCCTTCATCGACGAAAATATCTAAATTAGACGATCACAGCGATGGATGATATTTTCTCATCGCTGTAGATCTCACATCGAGCGAACCGCTCTAAAGTAAAGATTAATCCACTAGACATTTACGCAACTGGCGTGATATTGTCTGTACTGATTCGCAATCGCCGAATCGTATTCCAAAAAAGATTCCCAGCGCGCCACAAAAAGGTCAGCTAAATTCAAATAGTTGTATGTAATGCCTTAAAGCGTCAGTTGAGGGTTCAATAGATGAACACAGAGCAATTGAATAGCTCTTCTATATACCCTTTATAAGATAAAAGCCTGGGATTAATAAAACGTTAAGTACTCACTTTTTACCTAACTGGTGTATCTGTCTATTTAACATCCCGAAAAATTTCCTAAGAATAAATCATAAAGCACTATGTCAGCATCCCTAACCGATCTCAAAAAGAAAACCGCTACCGAGCTAACCCAGATTGGTCGCTCGATGGAACTTGACGGCCTAGGCCGCATGCGTAAGCAAGACCAAATTTTTACTATTTTGAAGTCATTGGCTAAAAAAGGCGAAGACATTGAAGGCGAAGGTGTGGTCGAAATTTTGCAAGATGGCTTCGGTTTTTTACGTTCAGCTGACAGTTCATACTTGGCCGGTCCAGACGATATATATGTATCGCCTAGTCAGATTCGCCGTTTTAATTTACGTACCGGCGATACGGTGGCGGGTTTAGTTCGGCCACCAAAAGATTCAGAGCGCTATTTCGCTTTGCTTAAGGTTGAAACAATTAATGGTTCTACGCCAGAAGAAGCGCGTAACAAGATCTTGTTTGAAAATCTGACGCCATTACACCCTAATAAGCGTATGAAGCTGGAGCAGGAGAATGGCACGTCAGAGGACTTAACGGGTCGCGTAATTGATTTGATATCTCCACTAGGCAAAGGCCAGCGTGGTTTAATCGTATCGTCGCCAAAGAGTGGTAAAACGGTCATGCTGCAGCAAATAGCTCAAGCAATTACCACGAATAACCCCGATGTTGAACTGATGGTGTTGTTGATCGACGAACGCCCTGAAGAGGTGACTGAAATGCAGCGCAGTGTGCGCGGTGAGGTTATTTCATCAACCTTTGATGAGCCAGCAGCGCGACACGTACAAGTTGCTGAAATGGTGATTGAAAAAGCCAAACGCTTAGTAGAACATAAAAAGGACGTAGTGATATTGCTTGATTCAATCACCCGATTGGCTCGGGCGTATAATACCGTGGCGCCTGCGTCTGGCAAGGTGTTAACCGGTGGTGTTGATGCAAATGCATTGCAACGTCCCAAACGTTTCTTTGGCGCAGCTCGTAATATTGAAGAAGGTGGTAGTTTAACCATTCTCGCTACGGCGCTGATCGAAACAGGTTCTAAGATGGACGAGGTTATTTATGAAGAATTCAAAGGCACCGGCAATATGGAAGTGCATCTAGAACGCAAGATTGCTGAGAAACGTGTGTATCCTTCTATCGTTGTTAACAAGTCATCTACCCGTCGCGAAGAATTGCTAATGCACCCAGAAGAGCTCCAGAAAGTATGGATTTTACGCAAGTTACTTCACCCAATGAATGAAATTGAAGCCATCGAATTCTTACTCGACAAGCTCAAAGCAACTAAAGCTAACTCTGAGTTTTTTGGTTCTATGAAGCGATAATTCTCTGAATTTTTAGAAGGCTGTAAAAAAGCATGATCGCTAGATCATGCTTTTTTTAGTTTCAGAGAGTCAAGTTTAACTATCTAGTCGACCCTGAAGAATCACCCAATCGGGTGAAGTAGGACCGTTTCAATTTTCG
>CAYQVT010000215.1:0-6443 GCA_964420885.1 uncultured Gammaproteobacteria bacterium | reverse complement strand
ACGAAGTATGACTTGAAATCTGATCCATACTGACCGAGGAATAACCTTCGCGCCAAAACAAGTGGCCAATTTTCTCTAACACTTGCTGTTCATTAAACTGTTTAGTGCGAGGCAAAACAAACTCCGTAAGAAAGGGCTAAAAATGATACGACCGAATTATATTGTACTAATAAGTACAAAACAAGTTTAAAACGCATCGCATTACAAATTCAGCAAAGAGAGGCACCTCTATAACAAAACTATTCGCCACCTTCCAAGCCAATGCGGGTTCAAAACTGGATGCGATTTGTGCTTGCGTCACCGCCCCTTATGGATGAAGATACCGATCAGACCCAGTACGTTAAACATGCTCGTTGACAATAAAAAATAGTCGGCTTACGAACGGCGAACGAAGGCTATTGACAAAACCCAGCAACAAAAGGAGAGCCGCAGGCTCTAAAGTAAAGAAAACGGACGTAAAAGACCTTTAATTAGCTCTTTTCATTTATCAAATCATTGTTGAGACCCATAATTGGGCCTCTATTTAATACTTTTATTTGCTGATGAAAATGAGCAAAGTAAATAGCATTTTGGCGAATAGCCCTGCCAGCATTTCAGAATTGAAAAAGAACCCAATTGCAATAGTTTCTGCTGGTGAGGGTTTTCCCGTGGCTATCCTCAATCATGATCGGCCAGCTTTCTATTGTATCCCAGCAGAAGCATAGAAAAGATATTTGATAGGTTAGAAGGTATAGAATTAGCTACTTTAGAGAATGAGCGCATGGATGGTGAGAGAGCTCGAGTTAGTCTAAGTGACTTATAGGCTCGATTGTGACAGACGTGCTCTGAGAGAGTGACATAAGCTGGGTTCATCAATTCGAGAACAGTTTAAGAAAAAATTGGAAGACCGTTTGGAAACTTCGATTGTTTTATCGTCCAAGAATTAGGTGCGGAGAGTTGCTTTAAAATCAAACTATGTTCCGTTGAGTATCGCTTGGTTTACCAGGCAATAGAAAAAGAGATCGTTATCTTGGTTCTTTCCACTCGTAAGAGAGAGCGAAACGCCGTTTATAACACAGTATTAAACAGGGCTTAGTGCCCTAAAGCAATAGACGGTTAATATGAGATTACTTTTAGTATTGCTTTTACCTTGGTTAAACTTCTTTACTATTGGCAAGCCAATTCAAGGGGTATGTTGCTTGATTTTACAGCTAACACTAATCGGTTGAATGCCTGCCGCTATATGGTCAGTCTATTATTTAAGTGCTTATAAAACAGATAAGAAGATTAAAAAAACGCTGAATGATGCCGCTGGCGATTTGGGTTATGACAAGTTCCGAGATTAGCATCGAAGGCCCTGAAAATAAGCTAGATTTTATTAGTGAAATTCCAACCGAAATTCAAACAAAGTCTTCAGCAGATCGTGCGTCTGATCCAAACAAACCTGTTCGCAAAACGAAGCTTGATGGAGTTGTTTAGACCGCATCGATTTCAGAATATATCAACTCCTCAAATGAGTTTTTTAACATGAAAGCAATTAAGTGGGGCAGCAGTGCCCCTGACACCAATTGTGTATACTATATCGTTGCGTTTCTTTTCGTTTTGAAAAGTATGTGATGATGCTTTTTCTCGGGGCTTAGCTAATCAAACGGGTAAATCGCAAAGCCTCCTGCTGGCATCATCGTAATTGATAACTGACCATTGGGTAGCAACATCACTGGCTTAGTTTTGAAAATACGAGCATTCTCTAAGTCGTCATAAATCAACATCGCTTTTGTGGGTTTGGCAATGAAATCGAAATTGACATTCAACTCTTTATTTTTTTTAAGGCTATTGATTCCCGCAATAAACCATTGTTGCTCATGCTTGCGAGCGACAACAACACTTTCACCAGGTAAACCAGCAAGATACTTGGTATCAGACCACGCTGACGGTAAAGATGAAAGATAATTCTTTATCTCATCAGGTACTGAACGGTAACTCTCTACACTGTCTGAAAGGTGTTGAATGCCCGACTCAAAAATAACTCCTAAAGCCACTTCGTGAGCGTTTGAAGTAATACGAGGAGTATGTTGATCAGAAAAACTGATTGGCGTGTAATCCATTGAACCAATTACATTACGCGTAAAGGGAATAATCGAGTTCTGATAGGATGCTAATTCAGCGTAATCAGGCTTTGACGGAAAAGTATAAAATTCTGCGCCTCTTACAGATTCCATTGACATCAAATTTGGGTAAGTACGTTCCCAACCGCGTGGGATAGTTGAGCCGTGAAACACGACCATGATTTTATAGTCGGCTGCATCTTCAAGAATGTCAATATAACGCTCAATCATGTCTTGTTTATCGCTGTTGAAAAAATCAATTTTAACTGCCTTAACCCCAAGCTTGCTGAGCCGAGCAAATTCAGTTCTGCGCTTACGAGCATCATTCATAATGTTTCTTGGTTGTTCCGTAACGTAGTTATCCTTACCACCCGAGTTATACCAAAATGATAAGCCAACCTCTTTATCACGGGCATAGCTAACTAAGTCTTCAACAACGCGATCACTAATTAAGTTCCAATTAGCGTCAACTAATGAATATGGCCAGTTTAGTTCGGACGCAAAATCAATGAATTGTTTCAGCGCCTCCATGTCTTTAGAGCTACCGTGGTCAGACCACCAACTCCAAGACGATACACCAGGCTTTATCCAAGACGTATCATCAAACTGAGGAACTGCCGCTAAATCAAACACTCTGTTACTCTCTAAAATTTCCCCTACCGTATCGGTAATCAATAGAAAGCGCCATGGCAGTTCTGCCGGAAGCTGGGCTGCAGCAATATTCTTACTATAACCGTTAGCTGACTCAGCATGTGGTGGTGCAATTTTGTAGACTCCATTACTGGCATCAGCGGCTAGATGAGAACCATGATAATTACGCCCTAAGTTAGTTTCATGCAACAGCAACCAAGTGTTATCGCTTTGCTTAAAGAGCGATGGAAAACCCCAACCAGTTCCCTTTTCAGGGTCGGCATTTGTACCCACAGCAGTGCCATTAATATAAGGAGTTTCGTAAGAAGGCGTCCAAAAACTCGCGAAATCATACGGTTGCCCCCAATGGGTGCCAACTTTCCCAATATTAAACTCCGTTACCTCTTTTTCTAATGCATACGTAAGAGCGTCATCGCCTAAAAGAACATAGCGAAAGGCAACTCCATCATTAGCAACTTGAACATCTATGCGGATCTTTCGTTTCGACTGTAGGTCGCTAAAAGTAAAGTGACCTTCGGAAGCAATGTACGTGTTGAATTTTCGTTTGCCAGAAATCATTTCATAATGATCACTAACATTTTTGTATTTCGCGTTTTCGAATAGCAAACCAGCAAAAAAGTTTGCGCGTACCGTTTTTTCAAAATTGGGGGCTTGAATCCACGAATAACCAATACCAAGTTTAGACCAACCGATTACCTGATGGCCTGCATCATCTTTAACGCGATCAACACGATAACTGAGTCCATCCTTTGGGTCATTTCTTAGACGATACAACAGCTCAGCATCAGGAGAAGTAACGCGCCATTCTGGCATTGGTTTTGTATGTGCATCGTAAATACTAGCAATGCTAAAAAAGAAGACTAATGCTAAAATTCGAATGTTGTATGAAATCATGTCGACAACCTGAATTTATATTATAAGTACGATAATTAAAGTACCATATAATAGCAGCATATAATAGCAGCATAGAAAAGCATCCTTAGCTTCTTCATGTAACTTTGCTTACCGCCGTTAATTATTTATTTTGTCATCAAAAATCTTAAGTGATAGAAATCAAATGTCCTGATATTTTTGAAAATATTATGAACTGGCCACAGCGCGTTATTTGCATGACCGAAGAAACGGTTGAAACGCTTTACTTACTTGGTGAGCAAAATCGCATTTTGGGTATCTCGAGCTTTACAGTTAGGCCGCCTGAAGCCCGACAGGAAAAACCCAAGGTGTCGGCGTTTAGCAGTGCCAAAATCCCAAAAACTTTGGCATTAGAGCCTGAACTTGTCTTAGGTTTTTCAGATATACAAGCTGATATTGCCGCGCAGCTGATTCGCTAAGGTATGAAAGTATACGTATTAAACCATAGAGACGTTTACGGCATTCTGAGAATGATTCGAAGTTTGGACCGTATAGTGGATGCGCCCGATAAGGCTAACGCTTTGGCTGATGGCTTTGAGAAAAAAATCGCGGCGACGCGCGCTCAAACATCCTTATGGAAAGTTAAACCAACAGTGTATTTTCAAGAATGGTACTAACTATTATCAGCGGCATTGGATGGGTCAGTGATCTGATTGAAATAGCAGTTGGCATAGATTGTAATGCCGATAACGCCAAGCACCAAGGTGGCAAAGATCGTATTGTTGCAAACCCCTAAGAAGTGGCTGCTAAGAAACCAGACATTATTATTGGCTCGTGGCGCGGTAAAAAATTTCACCCTGATAAAGTGGGGCAACGAGACGGCTGGCAAAACGTGCCTGAGGTTATAAACAACGATGTTTATGAAATAAAATCCGCCTTTATTTTACAATCTGGCGACGGCTTAGACCAAGTTTTTGCTATCACCACCGAATGGCAAAAACAACATGGATGGCATTACTAATGCTTAAATGTATAACTCTGATTAACAAGCTTAAGGAAACTTACTCAATGATTTTAATTGTTTGTCCTACGGTTAGTTCGCCGCTTGGGTAGAGGTCATTACTTAGCCTTAGTTGCGCTTCTGCATAATCACTTAAGTTTGATCTTTTAGCCAGCTTTGCAATGGTGTCACCACGCTTTACCTTAAGCAATTTAATGCGTCGGCCTTTAGCAAGCACTGTTTCATTTTTCTTTAAACGCCGAACACTTTTGGTAACATCGAAAAAATCTTGATTTCGCAACGTTGATTTACCCAACCCTTGTATAACAAACGTTTGATCATTACGTTTAATAGTGCTTACTCTAAAGTTAGTGCTTTGGCCTGTTTGTTGGTTGCGTAGTGACGCAACTGCAGCATATACATTTACCGTACGACCATATCGAAGACCTTGAAATTTGCTGCTAAGGTACTGCGCAGCCGTGCTTTGATTTGCGATCGTATCAACTTTCATCACAATTACTTGGTCAAAACCAAAGTGGACACTCAAAGTGCATAACGCATTTCAATCACCATTCTATCTAGTACAACTATTTCCCTGTTGAAGTTATTATATACAAGTCGACCCGCAACCAACAATACTCGGTGGACACATCAGGCAACATTGCAATTTTACCATCAGAATCAATCATCAGACTTATGCTTCAAAGCCGCCGCCGCAGACCTATACAGCTCTGGTAACTGCTTGGCCTGAGAGTGATCAGAAATTCGAACACACTGGTTTTGCAAAGTACCCAACCCTTCAATAGTGGTAGTAACAACATCACCATCGCGCAAATAATGGCCGTTAGTGAGTGCAACACCAGCGGGTGTGCCGGTAAAGATAAGATCACCTGTACGCAAGGTAGTAATTTCAGATAAGTAAGCAATAATAGCCGGGATGGTAAAAATAAAACCGCCGGTGTTATCGCTCTGGCGAAGCTCGCCATTCACCTTGCATGTGATGTTGAGACTGTCGGGATTGTCAAGTAAGTCAGGGGATGTCAAGACTGGCCCGATCGGACCAAAGGTATCAAACGACTTGCCTAAATTAAATTGGGGCGGCACGGATGATAATTGCACTGGCCGGTCGGACACGTCCTGACCAACGCACAGACCGGCAACGTGATCCCAAGCGTTCGACTCCTTAATATCTTTACCTGCTTGGCCAATAACTACCACCAGCTCTGCCTCATAATCAACATAGTCACTGCGCATTTCAATGTCACCAGTTGGACCATTCAAGCAGCTGCTGTGTTTGGTAAAGACCATTGGCACCGATGGAATCGCAAGCTTGGCTTCCTCAGCATGAGTTCGGTAATTGAGCCCTATCGCAAAACAATTTGAGGGCCGTGGTACCGGTGGGCCGAGTGTCACGTCGGCCAGCACACCCGTCGCCGTTGATACACTGAGGCGAGCCGCGAGCTCTGACAACAGGCCCAGAGACTCAAGCGCCGCCATTGGGTCACTACTCAGCTGCCCTTTAGACAATTCTTGTAAATCGTAATAGTGTTCGCCATCAACGAGTGCTGCCCGGCCACCAATATTCGCTAGTCTAAAACCCATTATTTCACCCCCAAGAACAAACTCAATATCTGTCTAGGCAGCCTCAACCACGATCTCTACTGGCAGTTTAGCTCCGTTTTCATATTGTTTAAGTAGTTGCTGCTTGCGCTTCTCAACCTCGGCAAAATGCTGCTCTTTGACATGGCCAAAACCACGAATGTGTTCTGGTAACTGTGCTAACTCAACCGCCGTTGAATGCTTGTTTGGTGACAGTTCACCAAGCAATTCTTTGATCATCGTTTCGTAATCGTTAA
>CAYQVT010000214.1:0-6484 GCA_964420885.1 uncultured Gammaproteobacteria bacterium | reverse complement strand
GTTTAATACCATAATGTTGGTAGCCGAACCATTTTCCAGTACGACCTAGACCACAAACGACCTCGTCGATGTGTATTAGCACGTCGTATTTTTTGCAGATTGTTTGAATGGTTTCCCAGTATCCTTCAGGAGGGGTGATTACCCCTCCACCGGCCGTAATTGGCTCTAGAACCACGGCGCCGACTGTGTCCGGCCCTTCTTCTAAAATAACGCGCTCTAATTCCATTGCTGCCTTCACGCCATAATCGCTTACGTCTCCCCATTGAGATCGGTATTCAGAACAGTGCGGAAACTCAACGAAGCCAGGTGTGAATGGCCCATATTGGTTTTTCCGCTCAGACTGCCCCGTGGAGCTTAATGCGGTAATAGTGGTGCCGTGATAATCGCGTTGTCTAAAAAGAATTTTATGTTTTTTGCCGCCGTATTCCTTCTCGGCAATTTGCCGTACGATTTTGTATGCTTTTTCGTTCGCTTCTGAGCCTGAATTCGAGTAATAGACGCGGCCCATTCCGGGCATCTTAGACAATAGTTTTTCCGCGAGTAGTGCGGCCGGTTCATTGCCCGCCGTTTGCGAATAAAAGTTCATTTTAACTAATTGATTGTAAACCGCTTTGGCTATGCTTTCGCGACCGTAGCCAACATTGACGGTCCATAAACCACCGGAAGCCGCATCCAGATACTCGTTTCCTTTAGCATCTCTCACGCGCATACCTTGGCCTTCAACCATCATCATTGGGGTGGTGGTCTCGTACGGTTTATGGTTGCTTAAATGGTGCCAAACGTTTTTTTGGTCGGCTTTAAGGGCTGAATCTTGGTCTGTAAAAGTAGCTTTTTTATTCATAACTCACTCCAAAAACTGATTGCCGAAACGTAATAACAGTCGGCGATACTGGGTCAAAATGTCAGCGTGTAAAGAACGATCTTATCCGCCAGCCTAATTGTTGTCAGATTAGTAGAATTAATTAACCAGCCATAGGGCCAGATTAATAAATCGAATACCTCCAGAATGTCACATAAAACGCCCCGCAGTCGCTGAGTAATCTATTTTTAACATCAATCAAAAACGAATTGCTGACTGACCCTAGATTATTGGATATCTGCGACTTACAATCGGCCAATTAGACTTTTGTTTCTCAGTCGGCTATGTCATTGCTAGAGAAGCGCCGTTATAGAGAAACTATATTTTGATCAAAAAATACGAATTTTGGAACCCTCGCTTGTTCGAGTTGCCCTACTATGTTTATCTGGGCATCCAGTGTTTAATTAACCGAGTGGGCATCAAAGGCTTGGCAAAAGCGAATTATGGTCTTGATCACGGTGAAATTGGCTTGGGCTCCAAGTTTGATAGTCAGCTGGCGTTTGATCAACGTTTTTTCTTACCCAGTATTTTGATCGAAGACACGCTTAATGAAGACGAGAAAAAAGAACGCATACATGCCTTTATCAACGAGCATGCTTACCCGGTTATCTTAAAATCGAATGTTGGCAGTGTCGGTAAAGGTATCGTCAAACTTAGTTCGAATGAGGATGTGAATAAGCATACCCCTCGTTTACTCGGCGGCTATATACTACAAAAATTTACTCCGAATCCCTACGAATGTGGGGTGTTTTACGTTCGTCAAAACGGTAAAGCCAAAATCACGGGTATCAACAAGAAGCATTTTCCTACCGTCGTCGGCAACGGTCGAGATAGTTTATTGACTCTTGCGAAGAGCCATCGTCGCTATACCAAACATTGGAACGCATTTTTACAAGACATCGATACCAGCGAAGTACTCGATACAGGAGTCGAGAAGCGAATTTCATTTATTGGTTCACATACGCTAGGGTGCAAATTTACCGACGATGGTCATTTACAGACTCCCGAGTTAGAAAAAGCAATATTTGATGTATTTGAGTCGCAACCAGGGTTTAATTTTGGACGTGTCGATGTCAAGGCGGCAAACGAACAAGCGTTTATGCGTGGAGAGTTCGTGGTGATCGAGGTTAATGGAGTTGCTTCGTTACCAACTCATATGTTCGACCCCAAGTTTTCTGTTTGGCAAGCCTACGGTATCTTTTTTGAGCATGCTAAATACCTTGCTGAAATAGCCCGTGAACAACGTAATCAGCCGATGGATTTATTGTCGTATTGGCAAGTTATTCAAAAGGTCAAAGAAAATCAAGCAATGCTGAATGAGGTCCATCAAGCGCTGATGGGGAATCCTGAATCGTAAGCTCTTATTTATCCAGTACGTCGTCTAATTAGAGTGTATTAGATTAAAATACTGAGTCTGTAATTCTCATATTTTGGTTATAATCGCGGAATGAGTTCCGCGATGCTAGAGCAGTTATTGAAGCTAGAGTCTCACAGTGATGTGAGTCTGCAGGTTCAATTGCGTCAGAAAATCGCCGAAGCAATCATGCGTGGAGTTTTTCCTGCTGATAAACCGTTGCCATCGAGCCGAGCATTGTCAAAACAACTTCATGTGGCCCGTAATACGGTTGTTCTTGCGTATGAGCATCTAGAAGATGACGGTTTCTTAGTGGCGAAGGAGCGCCGAGGTTTTTTCGTTAACCCTGAAGTATTAAAGGGCAGGGCGCAGTTTGGGGCACAGCGTCAACAAGCCGCTGCAACGCGTAGCGGTCTGGAACCAGATTGGTCAGCCATTATCAAGTCTAAGCAATATGACCAACGAAACATTGAGAAGCCTAAAAATTGGCAGTGCTATAAATATCCATTTATTTATGGACAAATTGATACAGATTTATTCCCTACCGCTAACTGGCGAGAATGCTGCCGCGATTCGATTAGCATAAGCGACATTCGAGATTGGGCGTCAGATCATTATGTATTAGACGACCCCATGCTAATTGGGGAAATTCGCACCCGAATTTTGCCTCGACGAGGAATATGGGTAGATGAAGACCAGATTATGATCACGGTGGGTACTCAGCAGGGGCTGTACATTCTTACTAAGATGCTGCTTGATAATAATAGTGTGATGGGCGTTGAAGACCCCGGTTACACTGATGTACGTAATATTGCCGAGTTGAATCACGCCAAAGTGCTACCGTTATCGGTTGACGAACACGGTTTAATTATTGATGACCAGCTTAATGTGTGCGATTGTGTATATGTCACGCCCAGCCACCAATCGCCTACGACGGTGACACTACCAATGGACAGACGTCGTGAGTTATTGGACAGCGCGGCTAAGGACGATTTTGTCATTATCGAAGATGATTATGAGTCCGAAACCAGCTTTGCTACCAAGCACACACCGGCATTAAAAAGTCTAGATACCGATGGTCGCGTGATCTACGCGGGTAGTTTTTCTAAAATTTTGGCACCCGGGTTGCGAGTAGGCTATATCGTTGCCTCCAAGGAAATCATAAAAGAAGCCATCGCCTTGCGTCGTTTGATGGTGAGGCATCCATCCGCCAACAATCAGCGTTCGGTGGCACTGTTTATTTCTCGTGGATATTATGACGCTTTGGCTGCAAAGTTGTTGAAGACCTACGAACGGCGATGGCAAGTGATGGCCAACGCTTTGGCTGAATACCTACCTGAATCGAGTAGTCCACCATCCTTTGGTGGTTCTAGTTATTGGGTTGAAGGTCCTGATTACTTGGACGCTACTAAACTCGAGGTCATTGCTCGTGAGAATGATTTAATCTTGGAGCCTGGGGAGATTCATTTTTTCAGTAAGTCCCCACCATTAAATTTTTTTCGTTTAGGTTATTCGTCTATTAAGACACAAAATATTGAGCTCGGTATTCGACTTCTGGCAAAACTGATTAAAGAATACCCTCGTTAGCGCTTAGTCGACATTCTACGCCAATAATCGGCAATTTCTTGCTTCACGACCGGCGCTAAAATACCCAGGCCTATAATGTTGGCCAACGCCATTGCGAATACCATCGCGTCTGAGAAAGTTAATACTGAGTCGAGTTTTATTGCGCAGCCGAGCATTACAAACACGCAGAAGAAAATATTATAGGCCATCTTAGTTTTGTTACCGTCGCCAAAGAGATACACCCAACCCGCTAGGCCATAGTATGACCACGCCACAATAGTAGAATAGGCGAATAGGATCACCACCACTGTCAACACGTATGGAAACCATGGGATAACGCTGGCGAACGCCGCTGACGTTAGTTCAACCCCACTGATGCCATTGGCGCCCGTGACGCCAGGTTGATAGACCGTTACTATGATGACTAGGGCTGTGATAGTGCATATAACCACGGTGTCGATAAATGGCTCTAGCATAGAGACGAAACCTTCTGTAACTGGCTCCTTTGTTTTTACTGCCGAGTGCGCAATTGAGGCTGAACCGATGCCCGCTTCATTGGAAAAAGCCGCTCGTTGAAACCCCAAAATTAGTACCCCAACTAAACCACCGGTCATCCCCTCTGGACTGAATGCTCCGTTGATTATCGCTGAGAATGCGAAAGGCAGCTTCTCGGCATTGGCAGCGAGCACAACCAGGGCTGACGCGATGTACAAAACAGCCATCAAGGGAACCAATTTGCTGGTGACAGCGGCGATTGATTTAATACCACCTACAATCACCATTGCCGTTAAAGTTGCCAAAATAGATCCAATCATCCAAGCTTTATCGGCGAAGTAGCTATTTTGTGCACCCGTCGTGTCGACGAAGATGGTGTACGCTTGATTCGACTGGAACATGCATCCAATCCCCAATGCCCCAATCACAATACAAACCGCGTAGTACTTGGCCAAGCCTTTGCCCAGCCTTGGTAAATTGACCGCGGCCAAGCCCTTTTCCAAATAAAACATTGGGCCACCGAATACCACACCATTGCTGTTCTCTTGGCGATATTTTACGCCCAATGTGCATTCGGCGAACTTCGACGACATACCCAGTAATCCGGCGACAATCAGCCAAAATGTTGTTCCTGGCCCGCCAATTGATATCGCGATGGCAACGGCTGCCACATTCCCAACACCCACGGTCCCTGAAATAGCGGTACTGAGCGCCTGAAAATGACTGACTTCTCCCGGTGCTGTTTTGTCTGAAAAACCTCCTCGTACGATTTTCAGTGCATGGCCAAAACTTCGCACATTAATAAAACCCAGATAAAGGGTAAAAAATACACCGCATGCAACCAATAACATAACGATGATTGGAGCGCTAGCGCCATTAATTGGTATCGAGACAAAGACGATGTCGGAGATAATTTTAGCGACTGGCTCAAAACTTTTGTTTATGGCTTGGTCAATGCTGGCTTGCGCCAAGCTTGGAAAGAATATGAAAAAAAATAAAGAGATAGCCGTGAAGTTTTTATTGTTATTCATTCAATCGTTTTAGTAATAGTTGTTTAACTTATGCCGAGCACTAGGAGCCAACAAGATATGGATCACCCTAGCACAAAGTGTATAGCGAGTTCGAAGCCAATTGCCCCCTCTTTCTCTGTTCAGAGATGTAATAAATCACTGTTTTTAGCAAAGTAAAGTTAGATGCTGCATAAAAATGAAAAAAATATGAAAAATTTCATATATGAAAATAAAGGATGTGATAAGTTCAGGCTACAAACAAGTTTAGTTCTTTTTTTATAGGAATTCGCAATGAAGCATACATATCGTCTTATTTTCGATTGCCCTGACCGCGCTGGAATCGTTAATCGTGTCGGCGATTTAATAACTAAAAATGATGGTTGGATTTCACAATCTAACCATCATTCAGAATCGGACAATAACTGGTTTTTTTCAAGAATAGAAATATTAGCTGATTCACTTTCTATTTCGTTCCAGGAGTTAGAGCAGCAGTTTCGGCCTGTCGCCGATGAATTCGATATGAATTGGCGCATTGTCGACAGCGCAAAACCAAAACGAGTTGTGTTGATGGTTAGCAGAGGTACGCATTGCCTTGCAGATTTGTTAGACCGTTGGCGGAGCAAAGAACTTTATTGCGATATCGCATGCGTGATATCGAACCATGATGACATGCGTGGTTTAACGGAGTTTTATGGAATTGATTATCATCACGTACCGATCGAAAAAGACAATAAACAAGTTGGGTTTGATGAGGTAGAACGTTTAGTAGACCTCTATCGTGCTGATGCGGTTGTGTTGGCCCGTTATATGCAGATTATTCCGCCAGCCTTATGCGAAAAATATCTTCACCAGGTGATAAATATTCATCACAGTTTCTTGCCGTCTTTTATCGGTGCAAAGCCTTACCATCAAGCCCATCGCCGAGGTGTTAAATTGATTGGTGCGACTTGTCATTATGTGACTCAGCAACTCGATGAGGGCCCCATTATCGAACAAGACGTTTTACGCGTGAATCACAGCGATGCGGTTGAAGACCTCGCTCGATTGGGTAAGGACGTGGAGAAGACGGTATTAGCGCGAGGCTTACGTGCTCACCTAGAAGATCGGGTGTTAGTCCACGGTAATAGTACCGTTGTATTTAGTTAAGACTGAGTAGTATTCAAATAATAAAAATATCTGGAGAGCCTTATGGTTATGACC
>CAYQVT010000213.1:6155-6557 GCA_964420885.1 uncultured Gammaproteobacteria bacterium | reverse complement strand
CGCCGACGAACCCCTTCGGGCATCTTCATAGAATCAAGTTCAAGCTCCTCGGCGAGATCCGCGATGATTCTGGTCATGGCGGTTGTATCTGGCCAAGCAGTTAGATACCTTAGCTTTTTGTTGCCAAGCAATACTGGGGTTTCGCCCTCGGTTTTCTCAACAACAATTTCACTGGTCTCGACTGTTTCAAGCCATGTGCGAACGGCACCTTCTTTTTTTAATTTTCGCTCCGACCCTGCCGCAAATGTTTCGACGTAACTCACCGTACAATCAAAGCCAGGGATACCCGGCGGCAAGGCCTTAGGAATACTCAAATTTTTGGTCTTCGAACCACTTCGTGGACCGAGTAAGGCCACACCGTCGAAGCTATCTAAAAGGCTCAGAAAGCCGCTGGGCCATGCC
>CAYQVT010000213.1:0-6145 GCA_964420885.1 uncultured Gammaproteobacteria bacterium | reverse complement strand
CATTAATCCCGGCGCAAGCACCAGGGAGTAGCCATCCAGCGTGTCTACCTGAGAAGAGAGTATATCGACAGACAAACCATTGCGTCTCAGGCTTCGATAAAACTCAAAACATAAAACAAAATAGTCGAAGTCTTCGCCTTGAGGCTGTGTTTGCCACGCCCAACAACTTTCGTAGTCGAAAACTAAAGCCACCCGGGCCTGTACTGCATCGATATCACCAATTTGTCGAATTTCGTTCGATGTTTCCAGCACTTCATTAAATACCGCCGACGGTTGGCTATCTGGGCGCAATAACCCAGCATGCATTTGTTCTTGTGCGAACGGTGCTTGGCGCCAACGAAAGTAACAGACTGCTTCAGCTTGATGAGCGATAGCCTCCCAAGTCCAGAGCCGAACCATGCCGTCTAAGGGTGCAGGATTATTTGGCGCCCAATTCACGGGTCCAGGCTGTTGTTCCATGACCCACCAGCGCCCTTTGCCAACAGCCCGATATAAATCATGATGAAACGCTTGAAGATCAGGGTCACCTTGCCGTTCGAATCGCTTCTTCCACTCGACGCTCGCTTCAGTGCGATCAACCAGAAACCCTAAGGGGTAGCTATCCCAGCTTGCGATATCCAGATCGTTACCCACTTTAAAATGATCAAAATCCACGATTCGCCCCATATAGTTGTGAATCAATGGCGCCTTAGTGTACTGCCTAATCGCGTCGACTTGCGCTTTATTATAGATCACTACCTGATCACTGCTGAAACGTCGAAAATCTAAACAGTGTGAGGGATTTGGCTCGGTAACAGTTAGATTGGGTAATTCAATTTGATCGAATGAATCGTATTCCATAGACCAAAATACATTTCCCCACGCCGTATTCATGGCTTCGATGGTTTGATATTTCACCGCCAACCAGTTTTGAAATGCCGTTCTAGCCGCGTTGCTATAAGAAACAACGGTATCGTGGCAACTGTATTCGTTATCTATCTGCCATGCAGTGATTGCTTGATGCTTAGAATAATGTTCAGCCATAATTGAGGCAATGCGAACGGATTCTTGGCGGTAGCCATCATGGCTAAAGCAGTAATGTCGGCGAGACCCAAATTTACGAACATGTCCATTCCCATCAACCGCCAACATATCGGGATGCTTATCGACCATCCAACGTGGTGGTGTGGCGGTGGGAGTGCACATTACAATCTCCAGATCTTGCTCTGCGAGTATATCAACGGCTTGATCCATCCAATCGAAAATCAAATGGCCAGGCTTGGCTTCAAAACGAGACCAAGCAAACTCGCCAACTCGAACAATTTTTAGTCCCAAATCCGCCATACGCTTGGCGTCTTCCTTCCATTGTGCCTGTGGCCAATGTTCGGGGTAATAACACGTTCCTAGTGAGGGCTTCATACTGTTCACCTTATCAACTTTTTACGCCCTTTTTCCAAGAACACCATGGAAATCGTGCGTTTTTTAACTATTTAAATAGTATTTATATTATAATTAAAATCGCAAACCAGACACATACGTATCTTTTTCTTTCGACGACGACGCTCAGCTTTACGCTAGAATAGTTCAATAGCCATCAAGGAAACTAATTATCAATGACACGCGCAACTCGGTTTATCGCAGGCGATTGGGGTACAAGCAATTTACGCTTATACCTATGCGAGTACAAGCCTAACGGCCACTCACAGATTTTAGACACTCGCTTTGGACCTGGTATCAGTCAATTAAGTGGTGATTTTGAATCTGTATTCTTTAGCTTAGCTCAAGATTGGCTGGATACTTGGGGTGAATTGCCAGTGCTTCTTTCTGGCATGATTGGTTCAACAATCGGTTGGAAAGACGCGCCGTATCTAAGTTGCCCAGTTGACGCAGCACAGGTCGCAGCAGGTCGAGCAACGTTCGAAGCACGTGGGATATTGATTTCAATTCTTGCGGGGCTCCGAACCGAAAATCCCCTCGCTGCCCCAGATGTAATGCGAGGCGAAGAACTACAGATGTTAGGCTGGCTTCGAATGCAAAACAGTAGCCGAGGAAAAAAACTCTTTGCCTTACCGGGTACTCACAATAAGTGGACTTTAATTGAAAACGGTTCGATTACTAATTTCTTAACCGCATTTACCGGTGAATTGTTCTCCCTACTAAGAAACAAGAGCATTTTAGTCACTGATCACAATTCGATCAATTTTAATCAAAATGTATTCCTTGATGGAGTGCGCGCGGTTGAAGGCTTGGGTAATGCACATCTCTTGCACGCTTTATTCTCAACGCGAAGCAAACAAGTTCTTGGAGAAATGGCCACCACCGATGCACAATCCTATTTGTCCGGCCTTATTATCGGTGCAGACGTTTTGGGTGCCAGTGCTGTTTTCGGCGACGTTGAGAGCGTTACGATTATTGGGGAACCAACATTAAACCAACACTACAAACTCTGCCTTGATTATCTTGGAATCGTGAGCGAAAGCTGTGACCCCTCTGAAATCGCGATATCTGGCTTTGAAGCCATCTTCGAACAACTAATAGAACAGGATTAACATGCATAAAATTCTTGACACTTGTTTAGAAAACATGCCGGTCGTGGCGATCATTCGTGGCGTAACTCCGGATCAAGCCGTTGACATTGGACACGCGATATACGATGCAGGCATCAGCATTATCGAAGTGCCTTTAAATTCCCCCGAACCCTTTGAGAGCATCAAACGCCTAAGTATTGAACTTGGCGAAGATTGTGTCATAGGGTGTGGCACTCTTCTCAACCAAGAGGACGCCAAACGCGTCGCAAAGGTTGGTGGGCAGATAGCGGTAACTCCAAACACTCGGCCGAGTGTGATTAAAAGGTGCATCGAATTAGGCATGATACCAATGCCGGGTTGGGCAACTCCAACCGAGGCTTTCGCGGCGTATCGTGCCGGAGCTCGATATTTAAAACTCTTCCCTGCGTCCAGTTTTGGGGCCGGGCACATTAAGGCCGTAAAAGCGGTGTTACCTGGCGACGCAAAGGTATTAGCGGTTGGTGGCGCGGGCGCTCACAACGCTGCCGAATGGTTGTCAGCAGGTGTTGACGGCTTCGGTATTGGCAGCGACATATATAAAGCCGGGCGTAGTGTCGAGGACGTGCACCGCCGTTGTATCGACATCGTCGAGGCAATCAGTGCCGCGCGAGAAAGCTGACCTTAAGGTGTAACTGTGCGATTAATAACGACTCTAAAGGTAGAAAACGAGCTTGGAGAAGGAGTAGTTTGGGACGCCGTCAGGTCCAAAGTTTGGTGGACCGACATTCAGGGAAGTAAACTGTATCGCTACGACCCCAGCGCTCAAACACTCGAGTTATGGGACACACCCGAACGGCTATGCTGTTTTGCTCCTAGAGCGAATGGGCAAGGCTTAGTCGCAGCATTCGAATCTGGATTTGCGTTTTATACGCCCGAAGCGCAAAAACTTGAATGGATAGAAAAGATCGAAGCGAATAACCCGGGCACGCGGCTCAATGATGGCAGGACAGATCGACAAGGCCGCCTTTGGGCTGGTACGATGGTCGAAAATCAAGATACAGCAAGCCAAAGTGGGTGCCTCTATTGTTTGGATCACGACCTAACGGTAAGGCGAACGATTGGCGAATTAGTGATTCCCAATAGCTTATGCTGGAGCCCAGATGGTACGACCATGTATCACACTGATACACCCACTAGGCAAATCAACAAATACGACTACGATGTACTTACAGGCCGCTTTGGCCAAGCCAGTATTTTTACAGAAACTGAACAGGACTGTTATCCCGATGGATCAATTATCGACTCCCAGGGTTACCTATGGAATGCTCAATGGGGAGGCGGACAAATTGTGCGTTATGCACCAAACGGAAAAATTGACCAGGTTGTTACCGTTCCAACAAGTCAGCCCAGTTGCGTAGCATTTGGCGGCGCTAAGCTGAATTTATTATTCATCACATCGGCCTGGCAAGATTTAGACGATGCGGCGCGCACCGCTGACCCTGAGGCAGGCAATTTTTTCATCTATGAAACCGAGTATGTCGGCCTGATTGAGTCGGGCTTTATAGAATCTTAACGCGCAGATAGACATGAGACAGAATAAGCTCGGGATTTTTCCGCGAAAGATAGTCTTACAGAGAATCGATATATTCTTGACGTTTAGCTTCTGCTTCATCACCAAAGAATATCTTACACGCTTCGAGCAAACCTGGCGCGTCGATAATATCTTCATGACGCACAACCTGGGTAATTTTTGACCGTCTACGGAGAAAATCATCTAACTTAGTGACCATTTCATACCTCGCTGTATGTTCGATTTCGCAGCGCAGGTATTCGGCGTCTTTCATTAAACGCTCCGCTTGTTTTGGGTTTTGACGAATATCTTCTAACAATTCTAGAGCGATGCCTCCGTAACGGCGCCACAAACGTTGAGTTAACGGCTCACTAGAGCCAACAACGGTATAGGCATCCAAATCCATCAACTTAGCTTGGTGATAAAATTCATCTCTCACAGTGTCGTCGTCTTCTCCATACCAAACATAGTCTTTGAATGGCAATTCGATACCCATCTCCTGTACCAATCCAGCAATTTCGTCACCGACATTTATGCAATCTGTCGTCTTTCCGCCGAAAATACTCAAATGGCGATCATCGAAATTAGTGTCTACAGCATGTTTACGAGATAACTTAACCCAATCAGCAACTCCGTCGCCGCCTTTTTGGGCCAAAGGTCGAACACCGCATCGTTCGGCAATAATATCGTCACGCGTAATAGGCTTTTCGAGATCCAACAGCTCATTTATGTTATCCAAAACAAATTGTCGGTCTTCTTCTGTTACTTCCACTTCAGGATTAGAAACTTGAGTATCGGTGGTGCCCACCGACGTCTTATTACCCATTGGAATCACAAAAAACAATCGCCCATCGCTGGCAAAAAACGCCAAAATCCTAGCATCATCACTGATTCGGTCGACAATAAGATGAATACCCTTTGAAAACAAATGTTGATGCTCGGTTTTCTGTTCAGCCAATTCGTTATGCTTATCAACGTACGGGCCGCAAGCATTTACTAAAACTTTGGATCTGATGGTAAAGGTCTCGCCGCTGATATTATCTCGAGCTGATATTTCCCATAAATCATTGGTACGCACGGCGTCGAGAGATTCTACATAATTGGCCGCCACGCAACCGTAGTTCATACTCGAGCGAATAAAATTAAACACAAAACGCGCATCATTATCATAAAGATAAGCGTCCGAATATTCAAAACCACCTGCCGCGTTTGACGTATCTATCAAAGGTTCGCGCTCTTTAATGGTCTTAGCATTCATATAATCAGGCGCTTGCGTGAAAAAACGCCCAATCATCCAATAAAAAAGAGTACCTATGTATACAAACCACGAAGGAAAGCGAAAACCTTTTTCAATGGTGGTCAAAAACCTAATTTCCTTCACCGTTGACGGGTAACTTCGCATCAGATGATTCCGGCTCTTACACAAATTATTAACCAGAAAATATTCATGCGACTCAAGATATTTAATTCCACCCCACGCTAGGTTTGAGGAATTGGAACTTGTTAATCCAGCAAAATCGCCTTTATCGATCAAAGCTACCTTCGCCCCCTTAGCTGACAGTGCCGACGCAGAAACAGCTCCATTAATGCCGCCACCAAGAACTAATACATCGAATATTTTATCTTTTTGTTGCAACCGCTCGATATTGCTATTACGTAAATCCATGAATCTATTTGCCTAAAAATAACCGGTTGAGTGTGTAGAAGAGAGCCAGCACGTTAATAGAGAGACACTTAACATCCATCAGCGGGAAGAAAAAGTTAAGGTCAGTCGTTAAACAAACGCCACTTGTATAATATGATAAATACGACAATTATAAAACAGCGCTTATAATACGATATTTTAGCATTCAAGTATTACGATTTATTACCTTGTCTGACTTTTTGTTGTGACTCGCCTATTTGTATTTAAACGACAATTTAAAAACGTATAATTAGACGCTTAACTACCAGAGTTAGTAAGGAAGCACGTTTTTGACGGTAACTCTGTAAAAACTTCGAATTGCATCGGCGCATGGCGCTGACCTAAAAACGCCATTAAAAAAGCCCTAGCACAAAAAGTACTAAGGCTTTTTTAATGGCGTCCCCA
>CAYQVT010000212.1:0-6619 GCA_964420885.1 uncultured Gammaproteobacteria bacterium | reverse complement strand
CACCGGCCCTGCTTCACCAAAGGTCATTCCTTGAGCTTCTGGTGGCGCGTACTTTCGCAGCCAATCCACGTATTTTTGAGTGGCATAAACGGCAGCAGGGCCATTGGTCGCGCCGCCACGACTGACACTCGACCCAACTGGACGACAACCCTCTACTCGAATCCCCCATTCGTCTACCGGTAAACCATTGGGAATACCCACATCACCAGCACCAGCCATGGAAAACCAAGCGTCGGTAAACCGCCAGCCCAAAGACGGGTCCTTTTTGCCGTAATCCATATGCCCATAGACTGGCGCCCCATCGATTGCCTTAACATCGTTTGTGAAAAAATCGGCAATGTCTTCATAGGCCGACCAATTCAACGGGACTCCTAATTCATAACCGTATTTGGCTTTAAACCCTTGTTTTAAGTCTTCTCGTTCAAACCAGTCAGCACGAAACCAATATAGATTGGCGAATTGCTGGTCGGGCAATTGGTACAGTTTTCCATCAGGCCCAGTGGTGAAACTCAAACCAATAAAATCCTCGAGGTCCAATGTGGGTAGGGTGTATTCCTTTGCCTCGCCGGCGATCATATCGGATATCGCAACCACTTTGCCATAACGAAGATGCGTACCGATCAAATCTGAATCGTTAACCCAACCATCGTAAATATTACGGCCCGATTGCATCTGAGTTTGTAACTTCTCTACGACGTCACCCTCTTGAATTAGGTCGTGAGTTAGCTTGATACCTGTTATTTCACTGAACGCTTTAGCAAGCACCCGAGACTCGTATTCATGGGTTGTTATCGTTTCCGACACCACGTTGATCGACATGCCACGAAACTCTTCCGCCGCCTTACTGAACCAGGCTAATTCTTCAAGTTGCTGCGCAGAGCTTAGTGTTGACTGGGTAAATTCCGTATCAACCCATTTCTTTGCGGCATCTTGGTATTGATCAGCGAGAGCAATGTTTGTGACGCTCATGACGGCTATGGCGATACTCGCAGTAAGCAACATCGGAAATTTCAATTTTATAAGCATGGGTTCCTCATAGACTACAGGTTGATTTTGTTGAGTATTTTTCAATTTGAGCCATATTACCCCCAGCGCAATAGAGTCAGCAACCACACAACCGATATCGCTAAGGCTATCCACAGCGACACCTGAGTTGTCGCGAGAAAACCAAGGTGTATATAGGCGGCACAGAGTAAGCCAATAAACAAACGATCACCGCGTGTTGTAGACATGGGTAGAAACCCTTTGCGTTCTACCGAGGGTGATTTTAGCTCCCACAGTGTCATTCCGATAAGAATCAGTGCGATGCATGCAAAGAAAATTGCGGTTGTTTGTGTCCATGCCATCCAAGCCATAACTTGCCTCTAAACACGCCCTAGGGCAAAGCCCCTAGCAATGTGATTACGCACGAACCAGACTACCAAACAGCCGGGAATAATGGTGAGCACCCCAGCTGCAGCCAATAAGCCCCAATCGACCCCGGCCGCGCCTACGGTCCGCGTCATAATGGCTCCGATGGGCTTTGCCTCAACCGACGTTAGGGTTCGTGCCATTAACAATTCTACCCATGAGAACATAAAGGAGAAAAACGCGGTAACTCCAATACCAGAACGTATCATCGGCAGAAAAATGGTGACAAAGAAACGTGGGAAACTGTATCCATCAATGTAAGCAGTTTCGTCTATTTCGCGCGGCACACCCGACATAAAGCCCTCGAGAATCCAAACCGCTAGAGGAATGCTAAACAAACAATGGGCCAATGCCACGGCAATATGTGTATCAAATAAGCCGATAGAAGAATACAACTGAAAAAATGGCAGCAAGGCAATCGCCGGAGGTGACATCTTATTGGTCAACAACCAAAAAAACAGATGTTTATCTCCCAAAAAATGATAGCGGCTAAATGCATATGCCGCTGGCAATGCAGTTAATAGCGTGATGACCACATTCATGGCCACATAAATCATGGAATTCACATACCCCATGTACCAACTTGGGTCAGAGAATATGGTGATGTAGTTATCCAGAGAGAATGCCTGAGGCCAAAATGTAAGCTGACTCAGTATTTCTTGATTACTCTTAAACGACATGACCACTAGCCAATAGACAGGCAGTAGAAGAAAAACAAAGTACAAACAGAGGCCCACTGCATAGCGCTTTTTCATATTAGCGTGCCTCCTTGTCCGTTTGAGTTATGGCGGTAAAGAAAACATATGACACCGCCAATATAATCAGAAAGTAGATCAATGAAAAAGCCGCCGCGGGCCCGAGGTCAAACTGGCCGATTGCCATTTTTGTTAACGTTTGGCTCAAGAATGTGGTTGAGTTGCCAGGCCCGCCTCCGGTCAAGACAAAGGGTTCCGCATAGATCATGAAGCTATCCATGAAACGCAACAAAATCGCGATCACTAACACGTTCTTTAGTTTAGGCAGCTGTATATACCGAAACACCGACCACGACGATGCCCGATCAATGGTTGCCGCTTGATAATAGGCGTCTGGAATCGCTCTCAGCCCAGAATAACAAAGTAGCGCGACCAATGACGTCCAATGCCACACATCCATCGCCAGAACCGTGAACCAGGCGTCAACCGGGTCCGATGCGTAGTTGTAATCGAAACCAAGAGATGTCAGGGCCGACCCTAATAAACCAATATCCGCACGGCCGAAAATCTGCCATATTGTTCCGACCACGTTCCACGGTATTAACAATGGGACGGCAAGTACAACCAAGCTTAATGACGCTAGCCGCCCTTTTTTGGGCATCATTAACGCCACCGCGATTCCAAGCGGAATTTCGATCAACAATACCGAGCCTGAAAAGATAAACTGACGACCTAAGGAATCTCTAAGTCTGGGGTCAGCGAGAACTTCTTTATACCAATCGGTACCCACGTAAAATGCCGTATTTACGTCGAAAATATCCTGAATCGAATAATTAACGATGGTCATCAAAGGTATCAGCGATGAAAACGCCACCAAGACAAACACCGGCAGCACTAACCATAAGGCCTTTTGATTGGTCGTTTTCGATGACATTCTAATCGACCTTTACCAAATAATCGTCTGCGTAGGCTTTGAGCCACTCAGCGGGAAAACAAACATAGGCGAGACTGTCGGGCACCCAGTCACCGTCCTCTACGCGAACTTTGATTTCTGCACCATCTAAATCAAGCGTAACCATTGTGTACGACCCCAAATGTTCAACGCTGCTTGACTTGGCTTTAAGGCTGTTTTCGCGCGGCGTCTTACTCAATTTGACGAACTCTGGACGTATACCAAGTTTAATTTGCTTTGCGGGTGTTTTCAAAATTGCTTGATACAAAGGTAAATCGAGGTTTAGTTTCGAATTTGAAAAATGTGCGAAACCATCGCCAACATCGACGTCGATAAAATTCATACCTGGACTACCGATAAAGTAGCCTACAAACGTGTGTTCCGGTTGTTCAAACAACTCTTGAGGTGTTCCGTTTTGGACAATTTTGCCTTCATGCATAACCGCTATTTTATCGGCAAAGGTGGCTGCTTCTAATTGATCGTGAGTGACTAATACCATAGTGATATTAAATTGTTGATGTAGGCGTTTTAGTTGACGTCGCAGTTTCCATTTTAGGTTTGGGTCAATCACGGTTAAGGGTTCGTCCAGTAAGATTGCTGACACATCGTCACGCACTAGACCGCGTCCCATCGAGACTTTTTGTTTTGCATCAGCACTCAGGTTATTGGCTCGTTGTTGCAGTACCGAGCTCAATTCGAGAGCCTCAGCTATCTCGCGAACTCGTTTATCGATGCTGGGCTTATCTTGCTTCAGATTTTTTAATGGAAAAGCAAGATTCTGGTAGACAGTCATCGTGTCGTATACAACTGGGAATTGAAACACTTGCGCTACATTGCGTTGCGCTGGGCTTAGATGGTTGACGGGCTGCCCATCGAAAAGCACCTGCCCCTCGGAAGGTCTTAACAAACCTGAAATAATATTCAATAGCGTGCTTTTACCGCATCCAGACGGCCCTAGTAGCGCGTACGCACCGCCCTGCTCCCACACGTGGTCCAATTCGCGTATTGCGTAATCTTCATCATCTTTAGGAGATGCAAGATAGCTGTGCGCTAAGGACGACAAATGAATCTCAGCCATCGTAGCCAGTCTCTTGGTCAAACCGAAGTAAATTCTCCGGTGATATATAGACCGTGACCGAATCCCCCGTATTGTATTGATGAACGCCTCGTAAACGCGCAACAAAATCACCTTGATGATCCCATGATTGAGACGCTTGCGAGTCTCCATGAAGGTGCAAAAACGTCTCAGAACCACTTATTTCAGCAACGTCGACAATCATGTTCATTTCTAAACTACTGTCGCCATCGGCCGACAAACGCAAATGTTCGGGTCTCACGGCCACCACCTGTTGCTCGTGGGTACCAGCAATACTGGCGCAATCCTTTGGGTTCAGAATATTTAACGATGGGTCACTCATTAGTTCAGCAGCGATCACGCAGCTTGGATTTTGATAAAGCTCGATCGCGCTCGCCGTTTGAATCGCTCGACCCCGATGAAGCAAGGTAGTTATGCCTTCAAGCGCAAAGGCTTCATTTGCTTCGGTGGTTGCGTATACCACTATGGTGTCACTAGCCTTAAACCACTCACGTAACTCTGTTCTTAGTTCTTCTCTTAGTTTGTAATCAAGATTCACCAAGGGTTCATCAAAAAGAATCACGCTAGCGTCCTTCACTAAGGCGCGAGCCATGGCGGGGCGTTGTTGTTGCCCTCCAGACAACTCTAGAGGGAAACGTTGTAAAAAATTCTCAATATGCAACAACTCAGCCGTTTCTTTAACTCTACGTTTAATTTCATCGTCTGGTCGTCTAGCAACACGCAAAGGCGAAGCAATATTCTCAAACACTGATAAATGTGGGTAATTGATGAATTGCTGGTAAACCATCGACACATTTCGCCGTTGAACCGGCAAGTGCGTTAGATCTTGACCCGACATGGTTAGCTGACCAGAATCGGGGCGATCCAAACCAGCTAACACACGAAGCAAAGACGTTTTACCCGACAAAGTACGACCGAGTAACACATTGAACACGCCAGCATTAAGTGATAACGAGATGTCATCAAGATGGACTTCACCATTAACGGAACGACTGACGTTGTGAAGTGTTAATGACATGCCAGATAGACGTGAAATCCATAATCGTTAGACTGACTGCAGATCATAAACCAGTTGAGAAACAAGCGCCAAATTGTTTGTTTGCCGGAGAAATATTTGTATGAGTTTAGGAGTCTCTATTGTGAAGAACTTAGCCTTACTTAGATTGGAAGCGTAATTTTGACTTGCACTGACAACAGATATCCAGATTCAACCAAACGCTTTCACCTTGAGCGAGCGTAATGAGCTTGAATTGGTCAAAGTTGCCCAACGGGCATTAGAAAACTGTTATGTCAGTTGGAAAGCTTTTGAGAATCACAACGGCTAGCCACAGACTTAGGCCGATCAAATTATTATTACTTTCTTATCGGACGATTAATTAACTTAATAACCTTCGACCTAGAGCATCATTGGTAATAGATCTTGAGTCAAAATGGGTATTAAGAGTCATTCATTCTGTCTTACGAGAGCAACTTAAGCTTTCGTTACTTCAAAAGTTTGCGTGTCGGTGCCGCGCGATGAGTATCGAGGTAAGAAAATCACCGTAACACTAGCCAGTAATGAACCAATTGCCATGATGATTGCAACGGCTTCCAAACCAAGTCCAGCAGTAAATAAGAGTCCTGGAATAAGTGGCCCTAAAATTGCTCCGCCACGCGCGATACCTATTACCAGCCCTGTGCCAGCTGCTAACAATTTTGGTGGGTAGCACATCGCAAATAGTCCGAAGAAACCAGCAAGTGCAGCAAATACACATAAACCAGTGGCAAAACCAAGCAGCTTCATGTGAAGCAAAGATGACATAACATACGGAAAGACAGCCACACCAGTACCACCAAGAAGAAGAATGATTATCATCAACGTTTTAATAGACATAAACCGAGAGACAATGCTCACACCAATGGATCCGACTACACCACCAAGGCTCACTATACCCAAAACACTAGTGGCCTCAGACGCTGTATAACCTAGATCTGTGGTGAGCGTAGGCAGCCATTTGACAAAATAATAGTAGGTTGCAATGTTTCCAAAATAGGCAATAACTAATATGGTAGTTACAAGCGCAATGCCAGGTTTGAACAGAGATAAAGGCGATATTATTTCTTTAGTCTCGTTAATTACCTTGCCCATGTTTTCGGGTGGGGTATGGCCAAGGATCTGGAACGTTTTACGTATTCTATCTAGAGCGGTATGAGATCGGGAACGTGTTAGATGAGAAATAGTTTCTGGTATGAAAAAGTAAATCACTGGTATAAATACAGCACCAACTGCAGCACCTAGATAAAATGTCACACGCCAATCGAAAGTCTTAAGTAATGGCGATAAAAAAGTTGCACCCAGATAGATTCCTAAAGAATAACCACCCGCGACTAGTACCACTGCAAAAGCTCGATTTTTAGCATTACAAAAATCAGAAGCTGTAGGTGCGCTAGTGGCTAGTATTCCTCCAACACCAATACCTGTGAATA
>CAYQVT010000211.1:0-6619 GCA_964420885.1 uncultured Gammaproteobacteria bacterium | reverse complement strand
GCGAAGGCGACCGCAAGGCAAAAGAAGGCGAAAGAACCGAGCAAAGCGGTAATGACGAGGAAGACGACGAAATTAGGACCTTAGAAAATCGTTGTCGCTAAAAGCGTTCGGCATCGTAAATGATGCCGATACTAATAACCAAGCGCATTCATCAAATCGATGATCACTTAGTGGTAAATGTGTAAACGCCATCCCAATCCTCAGCGGGTGGCTCGGCCAAAAAGTGTTGACAGCGCTCAATATAAAGATTGTGCACGAATCGCTCGCCGTACTCTCTATCGAGCTGTTCGAGAACACTTATCGCATCGGCAAACTTTTGTTGTTTGTATAAATCGAGCGCGGCGTGGTATCGGTCGCGTTCTTCTTTTTCTCTCGCCCCAACCTCTTCACTAAGTGCAATCGGTTCGAGAATGGTCACCGGTTCATCCTTACCCTTAACGCGCACATGGTCTAGAATACGATATTCATATTCTGGCGCCGCCGCCGCAGTGAATTCAGTAACAATGAATAATACACCGTAATTTTTGGTCAAGCCTTCTACTCGTGACCCAAGGTTTACCGCATCTCCAAGTACTGTGTAGGCCATACGAAATTCCGAACCCATGTTACCGACATTCATCGTGCCGGTATTCAAACCAATTCCGATTTTCACATCAGGCCAACCTTTTGCTGCAAAGCGCTCATTCAAGGGGCCCAACTCTTCCAACATTGCCATTCCTGACTGAATTGCCGCGCTAGCGTGCTTCTCGTTGCTCACTGGAGCGCCCCAGAAGGCCATCATTGCATCGCCCATGTATTTGTCGATGGTACCTCCGTTTTCGTGCACGATGCGTGTCATGGGGCTAAGCAGCTCGTTCATGAGGGTTGATAAGGCTTTGGGGTCTAAGCCTTCCGATATCGTGGTAAAGCCCCTGACGTCACTAAACAAAACGGTTAATTGTTCACGTTTCGCTTCTAAGTCATAAGCTTCAGGATCCTTGGCCATTTCGTCAACCAGTTCCGGTGGAATATATTGCCCAAACAGACCACTGAGCTTGGCTTTGTTGCGCGATTCGAAAAAATAGCCGTAAGCCATGTTAAGCATATACAAACTGGTGGTTAGCATCAGAAACGGCGCGATTGCCAAAATGGTATTCTCGGCGGTCCACAGGTAAAGATTCCAGGCTACCAATGCGGCGGACGATAATACCCAAGTGAGTGTTTGGGTGGTTGCCCCTAACACCGGTAGCAATATAGACAAGGAAATACCCACCAGGAGTATCAGAAGAAATTCCGCCGTTGCGGCGTAATAGGGTCGTGACCTAAAGTTTGAGTCCAGCATGCCCGCAATAGTGGCGGCATGTACTTCTACACCGGGGTAATTGTTCTGTTGTAGAGGGGTGTTACGTAAATCAACTAAGCCTGCGGCCGTGGTCCCGACAATGCCAATAACAAACTGCAAGTCCTCTGGGTTTTCGACAGTTTGATTGAGGATGTCGGTTGCCGATACGTAGCGAAAACTATAAGCACGTCCATTGTAGGGGATATAAGTCGTACCCTGAGAATCAATTGGCACGACGCCGGTGCCGATGTCCAAACCTTCGATGACTTCTCTACCTTGTTCGTCGATTGCCGTAATCAACTCGGTTTCGCTGACTAAATAATTCCTAGCAAGGGCCAGTGATAGTGATTCATAAATGGCACCCTCAAATTTTTCGAATAACTGGATTCGTCGTAAAATACCGTCTTTGTCTTGCGAAGGAATGGAGTAAAAGCCACCACCAAGGGCGTTTTCCTGCAACTCCGTCACGTTGCCTGTGTAACTGGTTACCTCTGCCTCAACCATTTGCCCTTCCTCTGCACCTTCGCTCCTATCGTCGGTAGTCTGTAAGGTTAGCATGTCATAGTAGGGCGTACCTTGCTCGAACGCGGGTTCTGGCAAGGCACTGGTTTGGGTTGAACGAGTGATGCTTTTATCGAAATAGTAACCCAGAACGACTTGTTTATTTTTCATAGACTCGGCGAACACCGCGTCTGGGTTTAAGTAGGGTTTGTAATCTTGGAAACGATTCAAAAAGGCATCGTCCTTAGTTTGTGTCGCCAATGTCTCGAGCAGCTCGAGTTCTTCAGACGAGTCGCGTTCGGCAAACACGACGTCGAAGCCGAGAATGTCGAGCTGATATACATCAAATAAAGTGTTAACCAGCTTTGCCAGTTTTACCCGATTCCAAGGCCAGTGACCTTCCTCGACCAAGCTTCGCTCGTCGAGGTCGATGATAACAACGCGCGGGTCGACTTCTTTTTCAGGCACAGTAGCTGCAAGTCGCGCGTCGTAGGCAATAAGTTCCAATCTATCGATGAGTGGCAAATCGATAACATTGCGTTCCCAGAAAATGAATACAGCGGTGAGTATGAAGCCAACCAGTATTCTGCTAAGGTATTTCTTTAAGTATTGTTTGATCATATTTACTGAACATTTTTCTGATTTAGAGCGAGCCTGAAGTTTTCTCGACCTTATTGTTTTGCAATGCTTTTCAGTCTATCAGTTGAAGTACTGATCGGTATAGGCTATAAAATAAAAGCGTACCTATAGGGCTAAACAAAAATAATGACAGGCGATATAGAAAACCTAAGAATACACTTTTACGGCGTGCAAGGCAGTGGCGCTGTGTTTCCTCAAAAGGACGATCGAGATGACATTCGCTTGAGTTCCGACCTGAGTTTACTGGAAAAAGTATTTTCCAAGTTACAAGATAAAACCAATGCCAACAATACCTTAGATTGCACCGTCAATGAAATTCTCGGCGGGCCCATAAGTGACGCGTCTTTAACGCGCTTTCGCAATGAACTAGAGCCAGAGGAATCGACCATCTACGGTGGCTGGACAAGTTGTTTTCGCTTGGAAACCTCCGATGGTTATGACATCGTCATTGATTGCGGTAGTGGCTTCCGGCTTTGTGCCCGAGATCTTGAGCGCAAGTGGGCTAATCAAGATAAAAGAACACTCTATATATTGGGTAGCCACGCGCACTTTGATCACACCGAGGGCTTTGATCAATCGAACGTGTGTTTTGACCCGAGAAATCACATTCATTTTCTTGCCAATAGGTCTTATTTGACGTCGATGGATCGCCATCTCGGAATTTTTTCTCACCAAGCAAATCGCAAAGACGAAGGTCGACCAACGCCGCTAAATTTTGAAATGATGCCGGCTAGTTTTGAATCCACCGAAATTCGAGACATAAGTAATTTGGGCGATGAACCAAACCCCTTGGTCACTCAATATCATGATGTTAAGCAGCCCATATATATTGGTAAAACGATCATTCAGCCATTTAGCGTGTTTCACCCTGACCCATGTTTAGCCTATCGAATAGAACATAATGGCAAGGTTTTCGTGTTTTGTACTGACCACGAACTGCGTCGAGGTCCTGACCCTGAGTTTCCGTTGCAAGTAGCCAGTTTGGAAGCCGAAGCTATTTTAATTGAGCATGCAATGAATGCCGACGTTTTGTATCGCGATGGTCAGTTTCTTCGTGATGAATACGATGCCATTACGCCATTAGGCGGCACTGCAGGCGTACCTAGAAAAGACTGGGGCCACAGCTGCGTCGAGGACGTGGTCGACATGGCGATCAAAGCCAAAGTGAAAAAGACTTATATTGGCCATCACGACCCAAGTAGAAAATGGTCGAGCTTAGTATCTATTGACAAAGATTTGCGTGAGCAATCTGAACAAGCGGGCTTGCATTTTGAAATGGCCAAAGCCGAAACGGTAATCGATCTATAGTGTCTGTCTTAGAACAACCTTGCTAGGCTAAGGTTGCAAGCGAAAGTCCCAAGTAAAACGGAAATCGAATCAGAGACTATTTACCCATGACCAATTTCCGTTTAAGACTCGATTAAGCGAATTCTGTCCTATAGAACCTTGCTCTTAATCACCAGCATTTTGTCTCGAGTCATTTCATGCATGGAATATTGTATACCACCCATGCCTATGCCCGAGGCATCGCGCCCTCCAAAGGGCATCCAATCAACTCTAAATGCTGTGTGATCATTAATCATCACCGCGGTTGCGTTGAGTCGATTGCTCGTGTCTAAGGCGTCGTCGAGAAGCTTTGTGAATACCGCCGCTTGGAACGCAAATGGCAGACCATTGGCTCGCGCTATGGCATCGGCTTTATCAGAATAAGAATAGACACACACCACCGGACCAAAAATTTCCAATTGAGATACCTGGGCATCTTCTGATGGGTTTAAGATAACGGTGGGAGCATAGCAGGTGTCAGAGATTCGTTCTCCTCCAGACAATATCTGGCCTCCCGATTGCTTCGCCTCATCAACCCAGCTTGCCACTCGGTCTGCTTCTTTTGGCGTAATCAGAGGGCCAACCTCGGTTTTTGGATCAAGTTGATCACCAACAATCAGCTTGCTCGCCTTGTCGGCCAATCGTCTGGCAAAAGCGTCAGCGTGCGATTCATGTACATAGACGCGCTGTACCGACACACACACTTGCCCGGCATGATAAAAGCCTCCTTTGGTCAAGTTCTCGAGCATATCCTCTACGTCGTCATCGTTTTCGAACACGCTTTGGTCAACGATGACAGGCGCAGCACCGCCATGCTCTAATGCAGACCGCGTGCCAGCCGACAGTTTCGATTGCAACATCCAACCGACTTTGGCAGACCCGATGAAAGAGAAAAAATTGACTCGCTCATCGGTCACCATTTTTTCTGAATCTTCACGGCTGGTTAGTAAGGCCGTGCACCAACCATCGGGCAATCCTGCTTGATGTAAAATCTCGACAAATCGAAAACACGACAAGGGCGTTAGCGCGGCAGGTTTAATCAACACTGGGCAACCGACCGCAAGTGCCGGTATGGTTTGGTGTACGATTAAATTTAATGGATGATTAAACGCACTAACCGAGCAGACAACCCCGATAGGTTCTCGTTGAGTATAGGCAATACGATTAGCCGACGAGGCGGTGTGCCCCATAGGTATTTGTTCACCCTTAATCTGTGGTATGTGTTCAATCGCCAATTTGACACCGTTAATGGCGCGCAGTACTTCCACCTTTGAGTCGATGTATGGTTTGCCACCTTCACTGGCCGCCAATTGAGTGAGCTCTTCAATTTGCTCGCTCATCATGTCGATGACTCGTTCAAGTATTTCTACTCGTTGGTGTGCGGGTAACCAATTGTCTCTGTTCTCAACCAAGCTATGCGCTTTGCTGATCGCACTTTCGAGCTCCTCTGAAGTGCTGACCGGCAGGCTTTTAATCAAGCTTTGGTCGAACGGGTTTTTAACCTCAATATTATTCATGATTTTAAATTCGCTGGATTTTGTTCAAGTTGAATAACGTTTGACTAATCAACACTGGCACTTTCCTGAAGTAATACGTTCAAAATAGAGTGATTCAATGAATAGTCGATTGGTACATCAATGATATGAACCCCTTTTGAATCTAAGGACTTTTGAAGAATGTCTTGGAATTCTTGATCTGACTCGGCTCGGTATCCGTGAGCGCCAAAACTCTCAGCGTATTTTACAAAGTCTGGGTTGTTGAAATCTAAACCAAAATTGTTAAAACCAACGCCTTCTTGCTTCCATTTAATCATGCCGTAAGCACTGTCGTTAAGAATGATCACTACCAAATCGAGGCCCATACGAACCGCCGTTTCAATTTCTTGCGAATTCATCATAAAGCCGCCGTCACCATTGATTGACACCACTTTTCGGTCTGGGCGAATTTGCTTAGCGGCCATCGCCGAAGGTAAGCCTGCGCCCATGGTCGCTAGTGCGTTATCGAGCAGCATCGTGTTGGGTGCATGGCATTTATAGTTACGAGCAAACCATATTTTATAAACTCCGTTATCCAGTGTAACGATATCTTCATCGGCTAAGTTTTGACGTAATAAATTCACCAATCGTTGCGGCAACATCGGGAAACGGTCGTCTTCAAAGTACTTAGTTGTGTGGCTATCAACCGCGTCTTTAACGCGTTTGAAATAGCTAAAATCTCGATCATCTGAGACCTTGACCTTTTCTGAAATTTCCCACATTGAGGCCGAAATATCGCCGACAACATTAAGTTGTGGAAAATACACATCGTCTATTTGTGCCGCAAAAAAGTTTATGTGTATTACTTCCTTGCCACCTTTTTCCATAAAGAACGGCGGCTTTTCGATAACATCATGGCCGACGTTAATAATCAGGTCCGCGCGATCAATGGCGCTGTGCAAGTAGTCATTCGAAGATAAGGCCGCCGCACCTAAATACTGGGGGTGGCGTTCATCGATTACGCCTTTTCCGAGTTGAGTATTGAAAAAATAAATACCGGTCTCATCGACAAATTTCCGTAACATTTTGCCTGCGAGTTTTCTGTTTGCACCTGCGCCAATCAGCAAGAGTGGCAGTTTAGCTTTTTGAATCATCTCCACTGCGGCGTCAATTGATTTGTGATCGGCGGACGGGCGACGGTGGCCAACTACGTCAAAAAGACTTGCATCGGTGTCTTCTTCAGCAATGTCTTCTGGCAATTCTAGATAGGCGGCACCCGGTCGCTCTTCCATTGAAATCCGAAACGCGTCTCGAACCATTGACGGCACATTATTTCCGTCAACAATCTGCTCAGAAT
>CAYQVT010000210.1:0-6642 GCA_964420885.1 uncultured Gammaproteobacteria bacterium | reverse complement strand
GGTAGTTTTGTATATAGTCCTTACGCGGGTCAAACTCAGGGCCACGCTCGATCATCGCGACCTTGAACCCACGCTCACACAAACGAAGCGCCGCCATACCGCCGCCAGCGCCCGACCCCACTATAACAACATCGAAGTTAGACACTTGCTTTCTACTTAGTAAGATGGATAATGCGCTGGCAACACATAGTTGATACTTTCTCGACCCTTGTTACTGCTATAAAACTTCGTTAACACAAACTGTCGAATACTGAGGAGGTCTCCGCGTATAAGCGGTGAATTGCGAGCGCTAATAATTTTATTTAAAATTGCTTCTCGTTGGCCTAAATCAAGCTCAGTGAATCCACGCCTGTTCTCTGCTAACGCCGTCTTGTCTATCACTGCGCTTACCCGCTCAACTCTTGGCGATAAATTTCGTTGGCTTCGCATCGCCTTACCAAGCAAGATATCGATTCCAGCATCAACGGCGCCGGGTGTGCTATCTGCAGGCACGATGGTATCAACCATTGATCTGAGTATTTTCTCCTCAGGTGTTAGTTTAGGGCGATATCCACGCGTCATTAAATAGCTTGCAAGTACCGAACCAAGCCCTAACGCAGTACTTCCCAGTAACATGCGTCTTCGTGAGTTAAATAATATTTGCTTTTTAGCCATACTCGTTTGCTATCCGCTGAACACCATTATGCCTCTGGTTTGAGGTTAAGATCAGAAAATTTTAACAATACTGATCTTTATTTTGCAGTATTTGAATAAGCAATTTCTATTTTTTTGATGTTGTTTCTGGCCAAAACTCACTGCGTTTTGAGCAGTCGGTCTGCAATGCTTTACTTAGAATACCGCCCTTAATCATCTTTCGAAATTACGCTTATACCTCATTCACGCCGAAGCTTGCCAAACTCAGTGAGTGCCGACCGACTTCACTAGACAACTTAACTCTAATTCTTTCTGATTAACTTACTTTCATTAAGCACTCTGGTAGCGGGTCCGGAATTAGATAAACATTGAGAACGAATTCGTTCGAATCAATAACCTTACTAGTGTCAAGGAGCGATGCCAACGACAATGTTATTTGTCAATGTGAGGATGTCCATCTTAGTGTTCCATATGTAAGCAAACTAGTTTTTGTAAACACCTGATAAATAGCCAATATTTCAGAATAAGTTAAACTTCAGCAAGAAATCAGTAGAACTTCATGTTTTTTAACCTCGATCCACGTACTTTCAATCTTCTTAATTTATTGTAAAAACAAACAGAGAGATAAATTGATGGTTACTAAAAAAAGTTTAGCTATAGGTACCTTGTATCTTTTAACTCTTATGAGCATTCCAGCAAGCGGGGAAACACTATATGAGATGCCAAGAACTGAGGTGATACCCATCGAAGATTCAGAGTCGGGTGGACGATATGAACTATACATAAAACTGCCAGAGAAATATTCAGAAGATAAAGATGCACAATACCCCGTTGTTTATTTTACCGATGCAGTATGGCATATCGAAATATTGTCGGCTTCCACCGAATACATCATGAACGACGTTATTTTGGTAGGGGTTTCATGGCGCAAGGACATAGATGAAGATCTAAAGAAAGAATATGGTGCCCATGTCAGTCGGTTTAGTGATTACTCTTTCTGGAAAAAGGACAATCCAAAACACCCAGAGATACAATTCGGCAAAGCCGATAACCACTTAACCTTTATTCGCAATGAAGTATTTAAATACGTAGAAAATACATATCGTACCGACCCTAACAATCGAACCTATTTTGGGTACTCTTTGGGCGGATTGTTTGGTGCTTACACCCTCCTAACTCAACCCGATACCTTTAGAAGCTACATACTTGGGAGCCCGTCGGTTCGGCTGCTTATCGAAGGGGAATCTAAAGTAGAGTTCAAAGACATAAAACACAACGCCAACGTCTTAATCACTCATGGTGATTTGGAAAAGGAAAACGGTCCGCACATCGATACTTTTATGGCTTTATTAAGAGAAAGAAGCGATAAAAACCTATCGATTAAGAAAGAAGTGCTAAAAGGCGATCATCAAACTGCGTTTCCTATGACTGGGGTACGCGCTGTCACATGGTTATCTGAACGAAATACCAATTTAGATAATGAATAATCTACGCGGTTTTTGTTCAAAGAATTCTTAACTAAGAGAACGCACCTATGGCCATCAATATCAAATTCAACGTTTTAATCACCGCAACCTTGCTAATAATGTTTAGCGGTGCGGCAAAGGCAAACAAAGACAGTTTACCAGAAGAGATTGAACGCCGTTTATCTGCTCTTGCAGCTAAGACTGGCAAGAGTAAAACGTTTCACGCACGTGAAGCCATTCTTACTCATTTTGATGAGATAGAAGATAAGTACCTAGCGTTATCTCGGATTGAGAATCCCAGCAAACGCTTTACATTAGAGGAGATTGAGAAAGACCTTGATTAAGGTCTTTGTGTTTTTAAGCGAGTACTTCCAAGCCTTTATCGGCAACAAGGTTTAACAACTTCAATGATGGGCCATTCGGTTTTTTTAAACCCTGCTCCCATTTTTGAACCGTTGATTTACTGATATTTAAATATTCCGCAAACACGCCTTGGCTTGCTTTATTGAAGGTTCGTATGCGCTTAATCTGCGTGGCTGTGTATTCTTTTACTGGCGGTAAACATAACGCATCAAACTCACGCATCGTCACGTCTTTCATCAGACCTGCGTCATGCAATTCTTTTGCATTTTCATGCACCATCTCTAAGATTGATTTATCCATCGTTATTTACCTCGATTAATACCTGTTGTTCAACAGCGTCATTAAGCTCTTTATCACTGTATTTAAGTAATTGAGCCGCTAACATTTTCAATGCTTTAAGTTCAACTGGCTTAATATTGGATCGAGCATTCTTAGCAAAACCATAAACGAAGAACACCTTATCTTTGACCCTGTAAGCCAACAAGGTTCGAGCGCCACCGCTTTTACCTCGACCAACCAATGCCACACGTTTTTTAATCACATGGCCGCCTAAGTCTGCGTCTATTAAACCACGGCTTATCTCTGTAACCGCTATTTGTAAGGCTTCATCATTTAGACCCTCTTTAGTTGCCCATTTTGTGAACGCCTTATTTTTAAATATCCGCATTATTGGCTTTGATTGTTTTCTTTAAAGTATAGCACTTAGTCATATAAATTATCTAATTAGATTTTAGTTATCTTTTTATCAAGGCGACGAACGCGGCTCAGCTTGCTGAGTTGTTTTCGTTGTCTAACGACCGCAGGGATGCGGAAGGTATTGTGCAAATAATCGGGGTCAAAATAATCGGGGTCAGAGTAAAATTAAAATTAGCGTTTCAGCATCAACGCGCTGATCTAGGTCGGCCAGGCTGTTTTGCGCTAACACGTCTATCTGATAAAACCTCGATCTGGTTAATAAAACCTTCACCTCCTAGAGCTAAGCCAGAATTAGTCGCTCTGCGTAATTCAGTTAGCAATTCGTCAGATACATGCACTTTAAAAAGGTCTCGATAATTCTCTTGCCTTTCTAAATCACACTTCCCCAACTTCAAATACAACTTGTGCGCGGTTCTCAAGTCTGAAAACTTACCTAACGCATTACATTGATAGCTAGACCATTTGTATTCACTGGGTTCGTCAACCATACCCGCCCTGATTGGATTAAGTTCAATATAACGATAAACGTCTATTAGATAACTTTCGCTCTCAATTAAACAAGACTTGAAACGCCCTTCCCACAGCGTACCTGTTCGCCGATATGTGTGGTTAAAATAGCGGACGTAAGAACGACCAAGCGATTGCATCATCTTGCTTACTCCAAATTCACTATTGGGGGTACACAACAAATGCACATGGTTGGTCATCAACACCCACGCATGAATTTCAACACTAAACTTGCTCGAGTATTCCTTTAGCCAACCTATGTAAGCCGCCATATCAGTTTCACTACCGAAACAAACTTGACGATTATTGCCGCGCTGAATGACATGCTGTGGCACCCCCACTGGCGCTACTCTCAATAACCTCGCCATGACTAATGACTACCTCCCTGTAATTATCTAGTTCCTAATAGCTTAACATAGATATTCGCTAATTAATTTTACTCTGACCCCGATTACTTAAGCCGCCCATCGGCGTCTTTGTTAACAACACCGAACATCCTGTTCAATTAACCATTCTGATTGCGCTGTTGGGATGAACTATAGGGCAGTATTTTACTTTTTAATATCGCCTAAATGGGTGATTCTTCAGGATCGACTATTTAATTTTACTCTGACCCCGATTACTAACCCCGATTACTACTATTTTGCTTGTGATTCGTATGTTCCTGAGGGATCATTGCCTGTCATTCAAAGTCGCCGTCAAAATATGATAGCTTCATCTCATAAATCAAAGACCTGACCCCGTTTTTGTTACTTTCTATTGTGCGTTCTTCGAGAATCGACTTGCCATCGTAAATGTACTCTATGTCACCGCGTTCACTGGCTAGGTGGCGTATGCGCATGCCGCCGTAATCGTAGTCGTAATAGCCTTGGTTGTTCGCTGGGTCGCTTTGGGTTTCCGGCGGGCCGCGAATGATTTGCGCCAGTTGATTACGGCTGTCGTACAAGAAGGTGGTTAACTCGGGCGTGGCTTGGGTATTGTCGGTTTTACTTAACGTGTTGCCGTTATTATCGTAAACATACAGTATTTGATCTTGTTCAGGGTCTAGGTTGTCGGTGATCGAGACGAGACGGTTATTGCCATCAAACACCGAATTACGGTCTTTAATAACCGTGGTTTGGTTACCGGTTGTTTGGCGTTCAATCTCGCCTATTCGGTTGTAGTTACCGTCAAAGGCGTAACTTAAGGTTTGTACATCACCGCTGTCCTGATCGATGATGGCGTACTGCGTCATTCGATTGGTGTTGTCGTACACATAGTTGGTAGTTTGTACTTGGTTTTGCGCAAAACCACCTTGGGTTTCAACTTGTTGCAGACGATTACTGTTGTTGTCGTAGCTGTAGGCAAAGCTAGAGATCAAGCCAATGGCATTGCCTTGCGTGTCCACTTGCTCGTTAATCGCATTGAGTATTCTATCGGCCTGATCGTAGCTGTAACGCGTTTGCGTATTGTTGGGGTAGATAACCCGGTCTTGCTTGCTGTCTCCGGTATACACATAGGTGCTGGTGCCGTTATTGGTGGTGGCAGTAATCAGGCGGTTACGGCTGTCGTAGCTGTAGTTGGTGTCGCCGCCTTGTGAAGCCACGCGGGTGCGATTGCCATTGTCGTCGTACACGTAGTTTATTTGATGGCCGCGTTGGTTATTGGCGGTTTGCCGATCTAATAAATCGTATTCCTTTAAACAGATGTCGGCGACGTTGCTGTTGCTCAGCGCGTCGAACTTGTTTTCAGTAATACGCACCTTATTGTTGTTAGGGTCGTAGTCGGTGACAATGCTCTGAATCTGCATGAACGGGCTGGCCACCGGCGGGAAGGTTTTAATCGTCTCACGGTCAATGGCGTCGAACTCATAAGCAAAGCTTTGGCCGTTTTGGTCGACACGGCCAACCATGTTGTCTTCCGGGTCATAGCTGTAGGTGCTCGATAGTCCATTGGGTTGATCATGACGAGTGCGGCGGTCCAGTGCGTCGTATTGATAGCTAACCAAATTATTATTGGCGTCCACATGGCTTATTTGATTGTCGTTGCCGTCGTAGCTATAACGGGTGACATTGTTTTCGCCGTCGGTGATTTGTTGCACTCGGTTAAGTGGGTCGTACACGTAGCTTTGTGTATTGCCCTCCGGTTGCGTCATCAAGGTTTGGTTATCGTTGAGGTCGTATTGGTAACGCGTGGTTTCGTTCTCTGAATTGGTGGTGCTGATTTTGCGATTATCATCGTCGTAGGTGTAGGTCATGACCTCACCAATCTCGTCGGTCGTGGTCAGCGGCAGACCTACCCCATCGTAAGTGCTAACCACTCGGGTGTTATCGGGGTTGATAACCGTTACTTGTAAACCACGGCCGTCAAACTCATATTGTGTGCGATTGCCATTGGCGTCGGTAATGGCGGTGATGTTGTCTTCGCGGTCGTACTCGTTAAAGAACAAACGTATGTCGTTATTAACCGTGTCTGGCTTGGTGCTGTCGATCAAACGATCAAACGATCAAGCGCGTCAAAGGTATTGGTGGTAACTGTGCCGCGTTTGTACTGAACGGCAAGAATATTGCCCACGGGGTCGTAGGTATTGATCACCGTTTGGCCGAGCGCATCGGTGGTGACCGTTAAGCGGTCTAACACATCATATTGATAGTTGGTGGTAAAACCACGACGATTGGTCTCGCTGAGCTTATTGTCGACACCGTCGTAAGTGAAACGGGTGGTTTGGCCTAAGGCGTCAGTGCGCTGTTCAAGACGATCTAGATCATCGTAGCTAAATTGGGTGGTGAAGCCTCTAAATAGTTTCTCAACTACCCCGAACCAAAGAGAAGCTTGTTATGGAGATGATTGACGCGGTTATTCAACAACAAGCATCTTGATCAGCAGCAGCAACCGAATAGGTATTATTTCATGCCCGACTATAATTAAGGGGGTTAGATTAACGCTTAAATGTTACTCCGACCCCAGTTTTCCAATATTGGGGGTACACAACAAATGC